>CAZPOS010000040.1:26626-28527 GCA_964588065.1 uncultured Reyranella sp. | reverse complement strand
ACTGCCTGCTCACGCGATGGTCCTGAAATAAATACGCCCTCCCCGCTCATGCGGGGAGGGCTGATCGCCCTTAGGCGTCCTTGAACCAGTCGCTGAGGTCCGAGGTATTGTTGTCCCAACCGCTGATCTGGCAGTTGAGCTTTGCCGCCTGGGCCGAGACCGTGGGGCGCTGCACGATGCCCATCACGATCTGGTTCTGGACGGCGAGGTCGTTCAACTTGATGAACGACGCGGCACGCTTGACCGGATCGAGCTCCGCCTCGGTCTCGCGGTAGAGCTTGTCGGCCTCCGGGCTCTGCCAGCGTGTGATGTTGCGGCCCTGCCACTTGTTGGCCTTGGTGGCTGCCTCCCACGAGACGAACTGCAGCATGTGCGTTCCCGGATCGGGCTGGCCCATGGTGGTCGTGTACATCTCGAGGTCGGTGTAGAACTTCGTGTAGGTGTCCGGGTTGGCCACGTCCGACGAGAAGAACACCGATGCCGTCACCGACTTGAGCTCGATGTCGATGCCGGCCTTCTGGGCGGCCTGCTTGATGATCGCCTGCGTCTTCTGCCGCGGCTGATTGATCGAGGTCTGGTAGACGAACTTGAGCTTCTTGCCGTCCTTGGCCCGGATGCCGTCGGAGCCCTTCTTCCAGCCGGCCTTCTCGAGGATGTCGTTGGCCTTGTCGACGTTGAACTCGATCGGGTTGTTCTTCGAATCGAAGCGCGACGGACCATAGAGGAAGTTGCGCGTCGCCGGACCGGTGCGGCCGTAGATATGATCCTGGATCGACTTGTTGTCGACCAGCAGCGCCAGCGCCTTGCGGACCTCGGGATCGCTCAGCGTCGGGTGCTTGGTCTTCAGGCTGGACCGCTCGCCATCGACTTCCGTCCACGGATCGGTCGTGTTCATCAGGAAGAACTCGATGTTGCCGCCCGGCGTGATCGAGACCTTGCCCTTGCCGCCCTTCTCCAGGCGCGAAAGGATTTCGTCTTCCACCTGCAGGTTCCAGGCGAAGTCGAACTCGCCGGTCTGCAATACCGCGCGCGCCGCCGAGACGGCATCGCCACCGCCCTTCATTTCAACCGTGTCGAAGTACGGCTTGTTGGCCTGGTGGTAGTTCGGGTTCATGACGCCCGTCACCAGATCGCCCGGCTTGAAGTCCTTGAACATGTAGGGGCCGGTACCGACCGGCTTCAGGTTGGTGGGGGCGTCGCGCGACTTGGCGCCGATATAGTCCGCAAACAGGTGCTTCGGGATCAGCATGCCGCGCGTTCCGACAAAGGCATCGGCCCAGAACGGCGTCGGCTTCTTGAACTTCACCACGACGGTGTACTGGTCGACCTTTTCGACCGTGACGTCCTGGTACGACGCGATCGTATAGGCGGCCGTCGCCGGATCCTTGGCATATTCCCAGTTGAACACGACGTCGTCGGCGGTGAACGGCTTGCCGTCGTGCCAGGTGACGCCCTGCTTCAGCTTCCAGGTCACCGACAGGCCGTCGGCGGACAGGCCACCATTCTCCTTGGTCGGGATCTCGGCCGCGAGCTTCGGCTTCAGATTGCCCTCGGGATCCCAGGCCGCCAGCGGCTCGTAGAACAGGCGCGAACCGTCCTGGTCCTTGGTGCCGACCGCAAAATGCGGATTGAGCAGGGTCGGGCCCTGCCACCACAGCAGCTTGAGCGGGCCGCCGCCGCCACGCTTGGTCGGCTTGTAGGTCGAGGCCGGCTGGGCCATCGCGACGCCGGAGGAAAGGAGGATCTGGCCGGCGGCCGGCGCGCCGATGCCCACCGCCATCATCGCCTGGACGAATCCACGTCGCGACAGCTTGCCGGCCTTCACCTTTCCGATGAGGCCGCGCAGTTCACGTTCGTTCATTTCAAAACTCCCAAGATCGGTGCCCATCCCAATGCCGCCC
>CAZPOS010000040.1:0-26616 GCA_964588065.1 uncultured Reyranella sp. | reverse complement strand
CTCGCTATGCTGCAAGATGCGTGCAATCCTCAATCGTTACAGGCTGTGACGTTGCCGTCAATGACAGCACTTGCTCTGGGGGAGACACTGGATGGCATGGATATCTCTGTTCCTGGCGGGACTCTGCGAAATCGGCTGGCCTGTCGGCCTCAAGCTCGGCTGGTCGGACGAGGGGATCAAGCCGGGATGGCTGCTCTTCGCCGCGGTTGCCATCGTGGTGAGCGGGGCGCTGCTTATGTGGGCACAACGAACCATTCCGATGGGCACCGCCTATGCAATCTGGACGGGCATCGGCGCGGTCGGCGCCTTCGTGGTCGGAATCGTGGCCTTTGGCGATGCGGCGTCGACCATCCGGATCGTCTCGATCGCCCTGATCGTAGCCGGCATCGTCGGGCTGAAACTCGCGTGAAGGGTGCGCATTGCCGATGAGCGAGAAGGTCGCGCCCTGGAAGGTCCTGGATTCGCGATACAACTATCGCGACCGCTGGCTGGCGCTGCGTTCCGACACGGTCGAGCTGCCGAATGGACGCGTGCTGACGCCGTTCCACGTGATCGAACAGCCGGACTGGGTCACTGCGGTGGCGATCACGCGGGAGGGCAACATCGTCCTGGTCGAGGAGTACCGCCACGGGGCGAGGCAGGCGGTGATCGAACTGCCGAGCGGCATCCAGGAAGGGCCGGTTGCCCCCGTCGACCAGATGAAGCGCGAGCTACGGGAGGAAACAGGCTTCGCCAGCGAGGAATGGCACCTGCTCGGGACGTTCTTCGCCAATGCGCCGCGGCTCAGCAACAGGGTGCACTGCTTCCTCGCCCTCGACGCCCGAAAGGTCGCCGAGCCCGCGCTCGAAGACAGCGAGGTCATCGTGACCCACGAAGTTCCCCTCCCTCAGTTCCTCGAGGAGCTTCGCGACGGGCGCCGCACGCTCCACGGCTTCCAGGGCGGCGCCCTGTGGCTGCTGGACGCCTATGCCCGCCGGACCAGGGATGAACGCCTGGCGGCCGTTCTGGCCTGAGGAGAGGCTAACGCTTCTGCCCGCGCAGGCGGCCGGCCAAGGCGCAGACCATGAAGCCGCCGATCAGCGAGATATGTTCCATGGCGACGCGGAAATGCGGCGTGCGCGCCGGCTCCTGCATCGTCCAGAACGGATGGGCAAGCACGATGGCGACGACCAGAAAGCCGCTCAGGATGCCGCAGCCCAGCCACAGCCAACGGTCCAGCAGGATCAACAGCGAACCGACCAGCAGCGTCGCGATGAGCACGACGTTCAGCAAACCCGCCGGCTCCAGCCCGAGCGTCCTGAGCTCGGCGACGCTGTGGTCGAAGCCCAACAGGTGCGCGAGTCCGGCGCTCCAGAAGACGAAGGTCAGCACGAGCCGGGCCAGGAACCAGCCGATGCCACTGTCCATGAAAGCCGCGATCACCTGCGGCGGTTCATTTCGGCCCATGTCTTTATCTCCATCTCCCCCGAGACACTGCTTTTTGCGGACCATAGGGCGACAAGCTGCCCTCTTCCACCCCTTCCGGATTTAGTGCTGAATTTCACGATGATTCGCAAACGACCCGACCGGGGCTGGCGCGCGGCGGCATTCGCCGCTGCCCTGTTTGCGATCGCCCTCAATTTCTTCCAGCCGCTCGCGCATGCTGTCCTGATGCGCGATGGCGGTCCTGAAGTCGCCGCGCGGACGTGGGGTGTCTTCTGTCTGCCCTCGCTCGACGACGATGGCGCGCAGGTGCCGGGCCAGCCGGCCGGCAAAGGCCACGAATGCTGCCTCGGGCTGGCGCACGCCCCGATCCTCGCCGAACCCTCGGACGCCGCCTTCCTGCTCGTCGAGCCTGTCGACGAGACGATCGTCTTTGCGGCGAGCGACGAAGCTCTTGCTCCCGTCGGGATCCGCGACGGCCCACACCGACCACGCGGTCCGCCCTCCCACGTCTGACGCCTGGACCCGCGCCGCACATTGGCCTGCGTCGCGTTCGTTTGTCATTCGTGGGGAGATCTTCATGTTGTCCGTTCGCGTGGCCACGGCCACCGCCTTCGTCGCCCTCGGGCTCATCCCGGCACTCGTCCGCGCGCAGGATGCGCCACCCGCCGCCGACCAATCCCCGGCCCCGGGCGGGCAGCCGCCCGTGTCGCTGCCGCCGATCACGGTCAGTGCCGGCCGGGGTTCGGACCTCCAGAAGCTCGACGTCAGCACCACGGTGATGACCCGCGAGCAGATCCAGGCCACGCCCGAGACCGGTGTCGATCAACTCGTGAACCGCATCCCGGGGGTCTGGCTGCCGACCATCCCGACCGGCCAACTCCATCCCACCGCCCAGCCGGTGAACATCCGCGGCTTCGGCACCAGCACGACCATCAACACGCTGATCATGGTCGACGGCGTGCCGGTCAACGATCCCTATTTCCGGACCATGAACTGGAGCACCATCCCGAAGAATTCGGTGGAGCGGATCGAGGTCATCCGTGGCGGCGGCGCCACCAGCCTCTGGGGCAACATGGCCATGGGCGGCGTCATCAACATCATCACGCGCGAGCCGACGGCCACCTCGGTTTCGGCCGACACCAGCTACGGCAGCTACAACAGCTCCACGGCGGAAGCGGCCGGCAGCTACGTCATCAACGACAAGGTCAAGGTCGGGGCGAGCTACAATCATGCCCAGAGCTCGGGCTACAATCTCACGCCGGCGCAGTACCGCAACGCCAATCTCGTCGCTACGGCGTCCAAGGCCGACAACATCGCCGCCAGCGTCTTCGTGACCCCCAACGACAGGCTGAAGCTGTTCGCCAAGGGCTACTGGAACCAGACCTACGAGGACGGGCTGGTCTGGACCTATGCCCACAACAACTGGTCGACCTATCGTCTGCTCGCCGGGGGAAGCTACAGATTCGACGAGAACCAGTCGCTGAACTTCAGTGGCTGGGCGAGCGGCGGCTCGTTCGGCACCATCAACGTCGCCAGCGGCGCCTACAACCTGAACAACATCACCGCGACCAACCAATATGTCAGCCAGATCGAGGCGGCGCCCAACTCCGACATCGGCGGCTCGATCTTCTACGAGGCCAATTTCGGTCCGCTGCGCGACGTCAAGGTCGGCGTCGACGCGCGTCGGACGATGGTGACCGACTACAACAACCTCTACGCCAGCGTGTCTGCCAACCCGACGACGTTCATCGTGAACGGCGAGCACCGCTTCCAGGGCATCTTCGGGCAGGGAACCTACCGCTTCACGGGCATTCCGATCGATGTGACGGTGGGCGTACGCGGCGACTTCTGGCAAGCCATGAACGCCAGCGTGCTGACGACGAACTCCAGCAACCTGAACGTGGTGCCGAACGCCAGCGCGGCGAGCTTCGACCCGCGGATCGGCATGAAGTTCTACGCCAGCGACGAACTGACCCTGCGCGCCGCGATCTATCGCAACTTCTCGGCGCCCGGCATGAACCAGATGTACCGGGTGTTCGCCAGCGGCACGAGCTACTCGACGATCAATCCCAACCTGCAGCCGATGACCAATTTCGGCCAGGAGATCGGCTTCGATTTCGAGTGGAAGGGCTTCACCCTGTCCGGCACCTACTTCAACAACAACCTCAACAACTTCATCGACTACATCACGGTCTGCAACACCAGCCCCGCCTGCGCCGCGCCCTATGTCGGCGCGGCCGGCCTCGGGCCCAACTTCACGACGGTCCGCCAATACCAGAACGTGGGCAATGCCACGTTCCAGGGCCTCGAACTGATCGCGACATGGCAGCCGTTCGAGCAGTTGCGGCTGACCGGCGGCTTCACCCAGACGAACGCCTATCTCACCAGTTCGGTCAATCCGACGCTGGTGCGGACCGGCGTGCAACTCGGGCAGGTACCGGCCTACATGTTCACCGCCGGCGTCGAGTGGCGGCCGATCGAGACCCTCGTGCTGGCCGCCGCGCTCAAATCGTTCCCGCAATACTGGAACGACACCAATCACACGCAGCTGAACGACGGCGCCACCCTGATCGACCTCGGCCTGCGCTGGACGCCGGTGAAGGACGTCGACATCTATGGCAGTATCCAGAACCTGACCAACGTCCAGTATCTGGCCCAGGGCTACACGCGCACCTCGTTCGAAGGCTCGACCGTCAGCGCGTCCGCCATCCCGCAGCTCGGCATGCCGCTGACTGCCACCGCCGGCCTGAGGGTGAAATTCTGATGCGCTCACTTCTAGCCCTTGCAGCCTTCCTGTTGCTCGCCGAGCCTGCCGCCGCGCAGCATCAGCATGGCAAACCGGGGGCCGCGCCGGAGGCCTTCACGGCCACGCCGGCCTTCGGGCCCGACGGCACCCTGTGGCTGGTTCGCGCCATGTCCGACAGGATCGTCGTCGTACACTCGACCGACCTCGGCAAGACCTTCTCGGAGCCGGTCGCGGTCACGCCGGAGCCGATGAACCTCGACTGGGGGCCCGACGCACGGGCCCGCATCGTCGTCGACCCCAAGGGCGGTCTGGTCGTCACCTTCGCGATCTTCCAGGACCGCAACTTCAACGGCCGCGCCTTCTACTCGCGCTCGAACGACAACGGCGTGACCTTCGGCAAGCCGCAGCCCATCACCGCCGACACGACCAGCCAGCGCTTCGAGACGGCGGCGGTCGATCCCGCCACCGGCCGTGTCTTCGCCACCTGGCTCGACAAGCGCAACGTCGCCAAGGCCCGCGCCGCCGGAAAGCCCTATCCCGGCGCCGCGCTCGCCTATGCCTGGGAGGATGGCGAGGTGGGCTTCGGCCCGACCTCCATCGCCCTGGACAATACCTGCGAATGCTGCCGCCTCGGCGTCGCCTTCGCCGGACCGGGCAAGCCCGCCGTGGTGTTCCGAAACATCTTCCCCGGCTCGATCCGCGACCACGGTGTGGTCACCTTCAAGGACGAGAAGACCCCGGGACCGGTGCGCCGCGTCAGCGCCGACGAGTGGAAGATCGAGGCCTGCCCGCATCACGGACCGAGCCTCGCCATCCTGCCGGACGGCTCCTATCACGTCGCGTGGTTCACCGCCGGGTCGGCGCGCAAGGGTCTGTTCTATGCCCGTGCCGACAATGGCGACACGCCGTTCGGCGCTCCGCGCGCGCTGTCGCAGCCGAACCGTCAGCCGGCGCGGCCCTATCTGCTCGCCAACGGGATGGCGCTGCACCTCGTGTGGAAGGAATTCGACGGCAACAAGTCGACGGTGCGCTGGCAGGTTAGCCGAGACAGTGGCCGCACCTGGAGCGATCCCCGCACCGTGGCCGATACGGCGGACGCTTCCGATCATCCCCTGCTCGCGGCCACCGCCGGCCGCGCCTACCTGTCGTGGCTCACCAAGGCCGAGGGCTACCGCCTCATCCCGCTGGAGGACCAGCCGTGATCCGTTCGTTCCTGCTCGCCCTCACCCTGGTGCTCGCCTCGGCGGGCGCGCAATCGGCCGACCTGCAGTCTTTCGGTCGCGGAAGCTGGTCGAAACTGCGCGCCGCCCATGACGGCCAGCCGACCGTCGTCCATTTCTGGGGGCTCACCTGCGCGCCCTGCCTCGTCGAGATGCCGGAATGGGGCAAGCTGCAGGCCGAGCGACCCGACATGCGCCTGGTGATGGTGGCCGCCGATCCGGTGCCGCAGGATCCCGCGCGCGTGAACGACATGCTGGCGCGCGCAGATCTCGCCAAGGCCGAGAACTGGGCCTTCACCGACCGCTTCAACGAACGGCTGCGCTACGAGATCGATCCGGCCTGGGCAGGCGAACTGCCACGCACCCTGCTGATCGACCGCGACGGCAAGGAGACCGTTCTCACCGGCGTCGCCGACCTCGCCGAGGTCCGCACCTGGCTCGATGCGCAGAAAAAGCGCTGACGTCCCTTCCTCTTCCCTCTTATCCGCCTCAGGAGTTCCGTCGATGCTCGCCCGCCGCCTCTTCCTCGCCGCCGCCGTCTGCCTGCTCGCGCTGCCCGCAGGGGCGCAGGACTACAAGATCGGTTCGATCGAAATCACGACGCCCTGGACCCGCGCCACGCCGCCTTCGGCGCGCACCGGCGGCGGATTCATGACGATCACGAACAAGGGCACGGTGGCGGACCGACTCGTCTCCGCGCGCAGCAACGCCTCCGACAAGGTCGAGATCCATGAGATGCAGATGGACGGCAACGTGATGCGGATGCGCGAGTTGGGGAACGGCCTCGAGATCCCACCCGGCGCCACCGTGATGCTGAAGCCCGGCAGCTATCACATCATGTTCATGGAGCTGAGGGCGCCCCTCGCCAAGGATGCCAAGGTGCCGCTGACCCTCGTGTTCGAGAAGGCCGGCAGCATCGACGTCCAGCTCAACGTCGAAGCCATGGGCGCGATGCCGCACGGGCACGGGAAGAATTAAGACTCACCCCCTCCTCCCCCGCGTGATGGGGGAGGAGAAGAGGGACTACATCGCCTTCAGCAGTTCGATGGCGATCAGCACCATGCCGATGACGGAGACAAACCAGGCTGCCGTGCGCAGCCAGGCGATGCCGGCGACGTAGATCACGGCGTAGGCCACCCGACCCCAGAAGAAGATCGCGGCGCCCATCGCGGTCATCGCATTGGCCTTGCCGGCCACGGCCGCGATCAGCACCAGCGCCGCGAACAGCACCATGTTCTCGACCATGTTGAGATGCGCGCGCTTGGCGCGGCCGGCCCAGCCCTTGATCTCGGGCAGGCCCTCGCGATTGCCGGCGAGCGTGTTGATACCCACCGCCTGGTTGGCGCCCATTGCCGCCACCAGCATTTGCCCGAACGTCAGGATCACGGAAAAAAGGAGGTACTTCAGGTCTGGAGACATCGGCGTTTCTCCCCTTGTCGTTATTTGGTCCCGAAGAGACGGTCCCCCGCATCGCCGAGCCCGGGGACGATATACCCGTGATCGTTGAGTTTCGCATCGATCGCCGCCGCGAACACCGGCACGTCCGGATGGACTTCAGCGAAGGCGCGCGCGCCCTGCTCCGAGCCCAGCACGCAGATGAACTTGATGCGCTTGGCGCCCGACTCCTTCAGCCGGTCGACGGCGGCGATGGCCGAATGGGCCGTGGCCAGCATCGGATCGCAGACGATGACGTCGCGGTCGGATATGTCCTGCGGGATCTTGAGGTAGTATTCGACCGCCTGCAGGGTGCGCGGGTCGCGATAGAGGCCGACATGGCCGACCCTCGCCAACGGCACGAGGTCGGTGACGCCCTCGGCGAGGCCGAGGCCCGCGCGCAGGATCGGCACCACCACCAGCTTCTTGCCGTCGAGCAGGGGCGCGTCCATGGCCTCGATCGGCGTCTCGATGCGGGACTGCACCGTCGGCAGGTCGCGCGTGGCGTCGTATCCAAGCAGCAGCCCGATCTCGCGCAGCAGGCGGCGGAAGTTCGTGCTCGAGGTCGCCTTGTCGCGCAGCTTGGTGAGCTTGTGCTGGACCAGCGGGTGCGTCACGACATGGATCGAGTGAGGCAATGACATCGTCTTAATTCTCCCCAAGGACTCTAGAACACCGTGCCGTCGCTCTCGACAGTGATGGGCGGGCCGCCGCCCGCCCTGCGCTCCGCCGCCAGCCGGCGCCCCGCAAACCATGTGCCGGCTTCGAGCACCTTGACCAGCGGCAACCGCGCCGCATCCATCCCGAGATGCAGGCGAACATGCTCGGCGATCCGGTCGAGCAGCACGACCGTGAGCGCCCGCCATTCGACGATCGCCTCGTCGCCCGGGGCGAAGGCCTTCTCCAGCAGCACGCGCTGCTTGGGCCGGAGAGCGCCAGCATCGACCAGCAGGCCGCCGTTGCGGTACTCGGGCAGGCCAGTCAGGGCGTCGAGCGCCACGACCTTCAGGCCAGCGCCCTCGATCGGCTCGACCAGCGAATAGCTCATCCACTGCGAGAGCTTGTGGAAGGGCACAAGCCCGACCACCGGATGCTCCCACACGTCGCCGCGGGGTGACGGCCAGATCGGCGAGAGCCTGTCGAGCACCGCAGCAAGTACGGCTTCGGCTTTCACCTCGCCGCCCGTTGCACTTTTGGTGACGACATCGAACAGCGCGCCCGGCCGCTCCAGACCGACAGTGCCGAGCTTGCGCAGCAGTTCGGCCCGCCCTTCGAGACCCAGCAGCGGATTGTGCGCCTTCACCTGGAAGCCCATGGCGATGTCCATCGGCGTCAACTGCGCCAGCCGCTCGGCATCGACCCGCAGGGGATCCTCCGTGGCGTCGCGACTGAAGGCGCCATTGGCGAACATGTGGAAGCTGGCGACGCCGAGCCCCTCCGAGCGTGCATAGGTCTCGCCGGTGCCCGGCTCGCGATAGCTCCAGGCCGGCCCGGCGCCGGCGTCGAGTAGGACCGACACCACCGCGAGGTCCATGCGTCGTCGCGCGATCTCCTCGGGCGACAGGTCCTTCAGCCGCTCGACCAAGGCACCCCAGCGGTCACGGCCACCGGCTTCGAAATGGCGCCAACGCGAATGGAACGGGATCGCCGCCGGATTGGGGAAGCGTTCGCGGGTGACCGCGAGCGTCGCCTGCACGGCCGTCTCCAGCCCGTTCGGATCGAGCTGGAACCATTGCGACTGACCGTCCTCGACATACTTGAGAATCTTCGCCGCCCGCTCACGGATCGCGACGGGCGTGCGCAGGTACGAGAGCGAATCATTCATCAAGGCCACGTCCCTTGGCCCGCGCCAGTTCGTTCGATCCCGGCTTCGTGGGGCTGAAATAGCCCGCGGCCTTCTTGGCATCCATCTCGACCAGCGCATCGGCGGGAATCAGGTGCTCGGGGATCGGTACCTGCTCGACGACCTCGATGCCCTGTTCGCGCAGCGCGTCGGACTTCATGTTGCTCATCGAGGCGAAGCGGTCGATGCGGCCGATGCCCAGCCAATGGAAGATGTCGGGCATCAGCTCCTGGAAGCGCATGTCCTGCACGCCCGCGACGCATTCGGTGCGGTTGAAATACTGCGCCGCCGAATCGCCGCCGGGCTGGCGCTTGCGCGCATTGTAGACGAGGAACTTCGTCACCTCGCCCAGCGCCCGGCCTTCCTTGCGATTGTAGATGACGACGCCGACGCCGCCCTTCTGCGCCATGTCGATGCAGATCTCGATGCCGTGCGCCAGGTAAGGCCGGCAGGTGCAGATGTCGGAGCCGAACACGTCGGAGCCGTTGCACTCGTCATGGAGGCGGCAGGCGATCTTCGTCTCGGGCCGTCCGAGCTTGGAGACGTCGCCGAAGAAGTAGATCGTGGCACCGCCGATCGGCGGCAGGAACAGTTCGAGGTCGGGCCGCGTCACCAGCTCGGTGTACATGCCGCCGGTCTGCTCGAACAGCGTGCGGCGCAGGTCCGTCTCTCTGACGCCGAAGCGCTCGGCGATGCCCGGCAGCCACCAGACCGGCTCGATCGCGGCCTTGGTCACCTTGACGTCGCCGGTGCCGCTCAGGATGTCGTTGTCGGGCTTCAGCCGGCCGGCCGCCAGGGCCTCCATGATCTCCGGCATGTTCACGTGCGCCTTGGTGATGGCGATGGTCGGCCGGATGTCCCAGCCTGCCGCCAGCTTGTCGGCAAACACCTCCGAGACCAGGTGTCCCCACGGATCGAGCGACACGATCTTCTTCGGGTCGAACCAGGACTCGAACGGTCCGATGGCCACGGCCGGCGGTCCGGCCGGTGGTCGGCCTTGAGTTCCTGCGCCGCGATGGCCAGCGCGCGATAGATGCCGTAGCTGCCGGAGTGGACACCGATGACGTTACGCCGGGAGGTGAGGCCGACCGTGCCGACGACGGGTCCGCGAACTGCCGGGTCACGCGCGCCCCAGACCACCGGCGGGGCCGGCTGACCGCCTTGGCTGGGATGGGTATTCAGTCTGATGTGCGCCATGTGCTTTCCGATCCTCCGGGAGCGGGAAAGCGAGGCAGCTTACAGCGGCAACATGACCAAAGGAAGACGGGGGGTGCCCGGGACCTGCAGGCTGAACGCGCAGATCACGGCCCCTTGGCCGCCAGGTCGATGGCGCGGCGGTACATGGTCATGGCGGCTTCAGGGGTGTTGTAGCCCGCATGGGCGGTGAGGGTGACATTGTCGAGCTTGAGCAGCGGCTCCTCGGGCGAAGGCGGCTCCTTGCCGAAGACGTCGGTTGCATAGTGGCCGATCCGGCCCGAACGCAGCAGGTCGACCAGCGCCGGCTCGTCGACGATGCCCGCCCGTGCCGTATTGACGATCAGGACGCCCGGCCGGGTCATCTCCAGCTTGGCACGATCGAGAAAGCCACGCGTGCCCTCGTTCAGGGCGAGATGCAGGCTCAGGATATGGGACTGGGCCAGCAGCGCGTCGATCGGAACGGTCGGCACGCTGCCGCCCGGAACGGGCGAGCGGTTGTAGCCGATCACCTTCAGGCCGACGCCCCGGGCGATGCGCGCCATCTCGCGGCCGATGCCGCCCAGCCCGACCACCCCCAGCGTCTTGCCCTTCAGCTCCATGCCCTGCATCGGCCGCCAGCCGCCGCTGCGCACGATGCCGTGCATGGTCGCGATGTGGCGGGCTGCAGCGAAGACCAGCCCCATCGCATGCTCGGCGACCGTGGTGTCGCCGTACCCTCCGATGGTCGATACCTTGATGCCGAGCCGCTCCGCCGCCGCAATGTCGACGAAGCTCGCGGCCCCCGTGCCGAGGAAGACGATATGCTTGAGGCCGGTGCAGCGCTTCAAGGTCGGCTCGCTGAAATAGGTCGCGTCGTTGATGACCGTGTCGTAGCCCGCGACCCTGTCCGGCACCTCCCCTTCGGAGACGGGTCCCATGCCGACCGTGATCGGAATGTCCGCTGGCCCATGAACCTGCTTCCAGACGCGGTCGATGTCGGGTGTCGAATCGATGAACAGTGTCCTCGGCATGTTCGTATTTCCCCCGCGCTTCTCCCGACGATAGTCCGCAGGAGGCGAACTGTCTGCTAGGGTGGCGCGATGAACAGACGTTTCCTCCTCGGCACCCTGCCGCTCCTCGCCGCTGCGCCTGCCCTGGCCCAGCAGCTTCCCGCCATCCGGACGCTCTCCGTGACGCCCGGCTCGAACGCCACCAACGTCACGGGCAGCCTGGCCGACACCAGGGCACGCGGGCTCTACTACGTGACGGGACAGCCCGGCCAGACGATGAACGTTTCAGTTTCGTCGCCTGGCAACAATGTCGTCTTCCAGGTCTGGGAGCCCGGTACCGGTGTCCGTACGAATGCCGACGGTTCGCTGGCGCTCGAGGGCAAGCCCATGCGCGACGCCGGCCCCAAGGAGGAGCCCGCCGCGTGGATCGGCGCCCTGCCCAAGGCCGGCCCCTATCTGCTGGTGGTTTACAGCCGGCGCGACGCCGCCAGCTACACGCTCGCCGTCTCACTGGCAGGCCCGTGATCTCGACGGACAGAGGGAGGATGACATGACCGACCTGTTTCCGACGACCGGAGAGGCCGAGGAGGAAAAGCTCAAGGACGAGACGGCGGCCGGCGCCGGCATCGTGAACCATCTCGGCCCGGACTCCTTCCAGAAGGACGGGCTGCGGCCGTTCTTCGAGTATCGTCCGCTCGGCCTCAAGGAGCTCACCGGCGGCAGGGTCGGTGCGCACGTGATCCGCGCCGTGCCCGGCCAGCATCCCGACGCGCCGCGCCACAGCCACGCGCTCGATTTCCAGTTCGTCTACGTGCTGAAGGGCTGGGCGATCTTCGAGTACGAGGGCTACGGCCAGCACAAGCTGGTGGCCGGCTCGACCGTCTATCAACCGCCCGGCGTGAAGCACAAGGAGATCGACCATAGCGACGATCTCGAGCTGATCGAGATCACCATGCCGGCCGACTTCGCGACGACGGTCGTCGAGTAATCTTCGAGCTTCGCCGAACGATGGTGGAGCTGACGGATCCACGAAGGAAGGCCGACATGCTGCCGTCCGGTGCTGCCGATATCGTCCGCATCCTGCGTTCCCGGCGCGTGGAGGAAGAACTGGCGGCGGGGCAGAACCCTTTCCTGATCGAAGCCCTGCGCACCGAGAAGCTCGAAGGCCAACGCATCGCTGCCTGGGCTCGCACGATCGCGCTGGCGGCGAGCGGCGTCCTGATCACCTTCCAGAACCCGAGCTGGAGCGTTCTCTACTTCCACACATTCCTGCTGGTGTTCATCGCCCTGGGCTGGGCGCAGCTTCGCTATGCGACGGTGGGCCATTCCCGCATCGAGCTCGCGTTGATCCTGGCGGACCTCGTGCTCCTGGCGGCCGTCCTCACGGTTCCGAATCCGTTCGCGGCGGGAGCCTTTCCAACGGCGATGATCTATCGCTTCGAGACCTTCCCGTACTTCTTCATCATCCTGGCGCTGGCGACGCTCGCCTATTCTTGGCGCACCATCCTCACCATGGGCGTCGCCGCGGCATTGATTTGGTTCCTGTCGGTCGTGGGCGTCGCGCTGCTCGGCACGACCGACCTCGAGCTGGGCGCCAAGGTCGCCGCGGCCTTTGCCGACATGCCGGGCGTGCGTCACCTCGTCGACCCCAACTCCGTGATTTGGCCCATCCGCGCCCAGGAGATGGTGATCTTCTTCCTGGTTGCGGCAATTCTCGCGCTCCGGGGGCAACGCTCGACGGCGCTGTTAATTCGCCAGGCCGGCATCGCAGCGGAACGCGCCAATCTCTCGCGCTACTTCCCGCCCTCGCTCGTCGACGAGCTGGCGTCGGCCAGCGGCGATGTCGGCTCGGTCAGGTCACAGGAAGTCGCCGTTCTGTTCGCCGACATCGTGGGCTTCACCCAGCTCGCCGAGCGCGAGCAGCCGGAGACGGTGATCCGGATTCTCCGAAGCTGCCACGCCATCATCGAGGAGGCGATCTTCTCGAACGGCGGCACTCTCGACAAATATCTCGGGGACGGCGTGATGGCGACCTTCGGCACCCCAAGGGTCTCCCCGGCCGATTGCGCCAACGCGCTCGCGGCCGCCCGTGACATCGTCGAGGGCATTGCGGCCGGCAATGCCGCTCTGGCGCAGTCGGGTCTTCCGCAGTTGCGCATCTCGGTCGGGGTACATTTCGGTCCGGCGATCATCGGCAATATCGGCTCGGAGCGACGGCTCGAATTCGCCACGCTCGGCGACACCGTGAACGTGGCCAGCCGGCTTGAGGCGGCCACACGCAGCCTCGGCTGCCGGATCGTTGCCAGCGACGCTGTCGTGTCCCGCAGCGAAGGCGTTGCAAGCGGCGACTTCCGACGGGTTCCGGCGCTCAGCCTGCGCGGTCGGGCAGCTCCGATCGATGTGTGGGTTGCCTAGCTGCAACCGGGCCGCCATCAGGCTCCATGCCGCAGCAGCCGCCCCGAATGGGTGTTCGTCGGCCGGTCGTCGCGCATCGTGACCTCGCCGTTGACCAGGATGTACTTGTAGCCGGAGGCCCGCTGGATGCGGCGCCATTCGCCGCCCGGCAGGTCGTGCGCGATCTCGTCGGGCAGGACCTTCAGCCCCTCATAGTCGTAGATCACGATGTCGGCCGGCGCGCCCTTCTTCAGCATGCCGCGGCCGCGGAAGCCCGCGACCTCGGCCGGCAGCGCCGATAGCCTCCAATGCACGTCCTCGAGGCTCAGCATACCGTGCTGGCGCACCACCTTGCAGATCGTCTCGGTCGGGTAGCGGCCGGCCGTCAGGAACTTGGTGTGGGCGCCGCCATCGGAGACTCCGAAGAGGATGTAGGGATCGTCGACCAGCTCCTTGAGATACTCGATGCTGCCGTTGGGCGGGGCGGCGAAGAACTCGGTCTCGAGATTCTCCTCGACCGCCATGTCGAGCATGACGTCGACCGGATGCTTGCCCATCTTCTCGCCGGCATGGGCCAGCGTATGGTCGAGCCACTTCCTGTTGCGTTCGAGCTTGGGCCCGACGATGGCGATCTGCGGCAGCGGACCGGTGGCGGTGATCGGCAGGTTCTCGCGCAGGCGCGCGCGGCGCGCCGGATCGGCGAGCTTGGCCAGCCGCTCCTCGCGCGTGCCGGTGGTGGCGTCGCACCAATCCTGCGAATCGTCGAACAGGTTCCAGTCCTCGAAGGTGAAGGTGAAGCCTGCGTCGGTGGTGAGGCCCTGCCCCACGACTCGGATACCGCGCTCGCGGCAGCTCTTCAGCCAGGCCAATCCGCGGCGATGGATCTCGGGTCGGTGATCGAAGGCCTGGATCACGTTCATGATCATCGGCCGGCCACTCAACGTCGACAATTCCTCATAGAAGGCGCGGTCGGCGGCGTTGTCGCCCGAGATCAGCAGCATCTGCATGAAGCCTTCGTTGCGCTCGGCCAGCACCCGCGCGAACTCGCGGCAGGTCTCGTCGTGCATCACGTCGGTCGGCATCGGGGTGCCGCCGGGCCGGTCGGTTTCATCCGCTGCGCCGACCAGCCGCAGGCGCCGGCATCCATCGCCTCGCCGAGCAGGCGCTTCATCTCGGCATGCTGCTCGGGTGTCGGCATTCTGCCAGCCTTGGCCGCCTCGAAGCCCATCACCCAGATGAGCAGCGGCGACACCGGCACGTAAGGCAAAACGTTCACGGCCTTGGGCGCCGCGTCGACACTGTCGAGGAATTCCGGGAAGGTCACCCAGTTCCGGGAGCGGACCACCCCGGCTCGTTGGCGGTCATTGCCGATCCGTCCCACTGATTTCCCTCCTTCATCGAGGCCATGGGGATAGCCTCGACGCGGGTCATCGACATCATGGCGCGCTCACGCTCGGCCGGCCTCACCGGCGCGAAGCCGAAGCCGCAATTGCCGATCACCACCGAGGTGATGCCGTGCCACGAGGAGAGCGTGCAGTAGGGATCCCAGAAGAGCTGCGCATCGTAGTGCGTATGAAGGTCGATGAACCCCGGCGCCACGATCAGGCCGCCGGCATCGATGACCTCGTCGGTCTCGCCGGCGGCGATGCGGCCGATCTCGGCGATGCGGCCGTCCTTGATTCCGATGTCGCCGCGATAGCGCGGCAGCCGGCTCCCGTCGACGATCATGCCGCCGCGGATCACGCGATCATAGCGCGCCATTCGTTTCCTCCGGTGTTTTGCCGGAAGCGTGCGGGCGTCCCCAGGGCCTGTCAACGCGAGCGCGTCGCGTCGCAGAATTCAGTTGCGTTTCGTCACCTGTATGAACGTGTTGTTGGTGTTGGGTCGGTAGCTGACATTGTAGTGGCCGCCCGCCCCGACGGCGTCACAGCTCGCACCCACGGTCTGCACGCGTCCGATGCTGTAGGTCGTCCAAGCGCTCCCGTTCGTCATGTCGACGTCGAGCTGAAACAGCAGATTGGGCGAACTCTTTTGGCCGTTCTGGTACTGCCAGCAGATCCAGTTCTTGTAACCAGGCTTCAGCTGCATGGTCTTCCACTCGCCCTCGCCCCACTTGTAGCGATAGCTGATCTGGGCCTGCGTCTGGTTGTGAAGGCAGGCGCAGCCATGCGTGGTCTGTTGTGCCGCTGCCGGGCGCGCACCCGCGGACGCCAGGGTGACCATGGCGACCGCCATCAATCCCAATTTCATTTGCTCTCCCCAAGTAACGAGAGAGCCTATGATCAGCACCTTGGGAGTGCAACGTCTGCCGATCCGGATCAGCCCGCCTTCCGCTGGCATTGGAACGTGACCACGCGCGGTTTGTATGGCGCCGGCGGCGGTACGGCGGGAAAACTCTTCTTCGGCCAGGTGCCATCGGCCAGATGGCGATCGATCACGGGAATGAGGAGTTGCAGCATGATCCAGGCGCGCAGCCGCACGCCTTCGGTCGTGCCGTGGATGGCATCGATGAAGAGATCAGGATCGGACGGCATGAGCCGGGCAACATCGAGGAAGTCGATCCGGTGTTCCTTCGCATACTTTTCCAGCACGCGGTTCTGGAACCGGGCGAGCCGCGCCAGGTCCCGGTATCGGAACGGCGCATAGCCGAAATTGAGATACTCCAGGATGAAGCGATGGCGCACCGGATCCAGCACCATCCCGTCGTCGACCAGCCATTTGAACGAGGCCAGCGCCATCTCGCCGCCGACCGCTTCCGTCGTCGCCTCGATGCGGCCGAGATCGGCCAGGATCTCCGACAGGCTGACCGGAAGGTCCTTTCGCGCGAGGTCCGGGTTCGCCTCATCGACGCCCTTGGGCCAGACCAGCGTGTAGTCCGGCTTCGGCCACTCCCGGCCATCGGCTCCGGGCTGGCTGGCATTGCCGGCGGTCGGCGATGCCGGCGCCTGCGGTGAGTCATACTGGGCGAGCAGACCCTTCAGGCGATTGGCCAGCGTCGAGCTGTAACTCAGATCCTCGACGATGCGGGCGAACAGACCGGGGGGCGGCGGAGTCGCAACCGGCAGTCTGGCGGGGCGCGGCGGAAGATCGGGGACGAGCGGCTCCAGATAGAACTGGTTGGCGCCCTCGTAATAGACGACGAGGTCCGGTGCGAGCGCCGCCACCTCGTTCTTCATGATGGCGGCGATGTCGGGAGACCCGATGCTCTCGCGCCCCGCGTTCAGGACCTCGAAGCGAAGGTCGAGCTTCTTTGCGGCGGCCCATCGATTGAGCCAGTAGCCGACATGCTCGGGATAGGAGTACGGGAAATGGTGCGACGCTACCGTCGTCGACGCACCCAGGAACGCGATCCGGATCGTCTTCGGCTGGCGCGCGAGCGACACGGGACCACCCCGGAAACCATAGGCGTTGGTCACCAGCCCGATCGGTGTCGTCGTGTCTGGCAGGAAGCGGAAGCGCGGCCACGGACTGCCGTCGGGTGGATCGTAGACGTAGATCC
Source organism: uncultured Reyranella sp. (assembly GCA_964588065.1). Taxonomy (GTDB): domain Bacteria; phylum Pseudomonadota; class Alphaproteobacteria; order Reyranellales; family Reyranellaceae; genus Reyranella. The sequence goes on along the minus strand of CAZPOS010000040.1, from coordinate 9,869 downwards.
GTCCCGGCGCGTCCTTGAGATAGGGATGGGCGCAGGGATCGGGGCCGACGAAGACGCTGTTCCAGACCTTGAACATGTCTGCGCGCCGCGTGCCGTCGGTCACGCCGCTCGCCTCGACCCGCCGGACCAGTTCGCCATCCTCGGCCGAAGGCGACCGCCGGTTCGGCAGCGGCGGCGGATCGTCGGCAAACCACCCGCGTTGAACTCCCTCTGCCACAGGGATGCCATCGAGATACCTGAGCGCAGCGCTCGGCTCCTGGGCGTCGAGCCAGCGCGCTATCCCCTCCGCGAGCGCCGTGCAGAGCAGGACGGACACGAGGAGCAACAGGACGTTCTTCAGGATGGTCGCCACCCCATGCTGTTAGTACGTCCGGCCGGGCGAAGCCAGACGCACCGTCCTGCAGAGCATGGTATTGATCGCGGATCTCATACGGAGAGCAGAATGCGGTTCGGCTGGCTTACCCTCGCAATGTCCCCCTCCCCTGAAGAGGATGGCGCCCGCATCGACCAGATCGTGGCGCAGGCCTGCGAGGCCGAACGGTCGGGCTTTTCCGACGTCTGGCTGACCGAACACTATTTCACCGGCGAGAGCGTCTATTGCGATTCGCTGATGTTCGCGGCGGCTCTGGCGATGAAGACCAGCAAGGTCCGGCTGGGCTTCGCGGTGGTGCAGACGCCCTTCCATCATCCGGTGCGCCTCGCCGTGCAGCTGGCGCTGCTCGACAATCTCAGCAAGGGCCGCATCGACGTCGGGATCGGCAAGGGCACCGCCTACAACGAGTATGAATTCGTCGGCCACGGGATGCGCAGCACCGACAGCCGCGAGCGCATGGAGGAGACGGTCGACATCCTGCAGCGGGCCTGGACGGAATCGCCTCTCGACTATGAGGGCAAATTTCACAAGCTGCACGTCCCGGCGATCCGGCCGAAGCCCGTGCAGCAGCCCGGCCCGCCCCTGTGGCGCAGCGTGATCTCGCCAGGGTCCTTCCGGGAATGCGGCCGGCTCGCCATGCCGATCCTGACCGCCCGACTGCCTGTGGAGCGCATCAAGGAGCGCTGGGCGACCTACGCCGCGGGCATCGACGAGGGCGGACACGATGCCGCGACCAAGGCGCGCCTGCTCGCCCAGAGCGCGCTCTGGCGCAACGTCTATGTCGCGGAGTCCGATGCCGAGGCAGAGGACACGCTGGCCGCTCTGCTGGTCGAGACACGCGCCCACATGATGCATGTCCGCGAGATGTACAACCCGCCCGACTTCGAGCCCGAGCCCGCGACCCTGAATGCCTGGACCGATCCAAAGGTCTCCGACTCCGAAGCGGTGCCGTTCCTGCTGCGAACCGGCTGTCTCTACGGCTCGGCAAGGCGGGTGGCAGATCAGGTCGCCGAGCTTCGCGACGTCGGCGTCCAGCACCTGCTCTGCCAGACCGGCTTCGGCGCCATGAGCCACGCCCAGAACCTTGCCTCGATGCACCGGTTCGGCGAACTGGTGATGCCGTCCTTCCGGGAGTCTCGCTCAGGCTGACGGTCTCCGTACCCCACCGTACAGACGGTTTGCCTCTCTCTCGATTAATTGCCAACGCGGCCGGAACCAGATGCCCGTGTTTGCGTTTGCTAATTCGGCTTTGCCCCCTGCGAGTGGGCGGGGCGAGGAGATCAGGGGGAGAACATGGCCGTTTCCAGCCACGACCAGGCGTTGGTGCGCCTTTTTGCAGAAGGTGAAGCGGAGATTCTTGCGGATTGGGTCTCCACCCTGAATTTGCGGGAAACCCGCATGACGCCTCAGGAAGCCGAGAGCCAGGGTCGCGCCGTCTTGCACGCCCTCGGCAAGGCCGTCGCTCAGGGTAATGCCAACGACCTGCGGGGCGCCGAGTATCTCGAAGTCCGCGAGGTCCTGCAGGGCTTCTCGCGCAGCCGCGCGCTGCAGGGCTTCTCCCCCACGGAAACCGCCACCTTCGTCTTCTCCCTCAAGCGGTCGTTGTTCGCGCAGGCACGCAAGACGGCAAAGGGCGACGAAGCCTTCCAGCTGCTCTGGCGCGTGACGGAGTTGATCGACCAGCTCGGCCTGTTCACGGTCGAAACCTACCAGAAGACCCGGGAAGAGCTGATCGTGCGCCAGGGCAAGGAGATCGAGGAACTCTCGACCCCGGTGGTGAAACTCTGGGACGGGATCGTCGCGCTGCCCCTGATCGGCACGCTGGACAGCGGCCGCACCCAGGTCGTGATGCAGAACCTGCTGGAGACGATCGTCCAGACCGAGGCCGAGATCGCCATCATCGACATCACCGGCGTCCCCATGGTCGATACGCTGACGGCCCAGCACCTCTTGAAGACGGTGTCGGCCGCGCGGTTGATGGGGGCGGACTGCATCATCAGCGGCATCCGGCCCCAGATCGCCCAGACGATCGTGCAGCTCGGCGTCGACCTCAACGTCGTCTCCAAGGCCACACTCGCCGATGCGCTGGCGCTGGCGCTCCGCCGCACGGGCCGGGTCGTGAGCAAGCTGAAGGTCCCGTCGCCCTCTGCCCCGCAGGAACCACCGGCCGAGGCCCGCGACTGAGGCCGGCGCCATGGACAGCATCCCCATCCTGAAAATCGGGTCGGCCCTCCTGGTGACGATCCAGGTCGACATGCACGACCAGCTTGCGACGCGCCTGCAGGACGATCTCACCGAGAAGATCGTGCAGCACCGCGCCCGTGGCGTCCTGATCGACATTTCCGCACTCGAGATCGTCGACAGCTTCATCGGCCGCATGCTGGCCAATATCGCCAACGTCTCCCGCCTTCTCGACGCCGACACGGTGGTTGTCGGCATGCGTCCCGAGGTCGCGATCACGCTGGTCGAGCTCGGCCTCGGCCTGCCCGGGGTGAAGACCGCGCTCAATGCCGAGCGTGGACTCGCCCTCATCGGCGGCGTGTCGGCCGCGGGCCAGGCGGCGGACGATGCCGACGACGACTGACACCCTGCCGATCACCTCGGGTGACGATGTCGTGCGGGTCCGCCAGAAGGTCCGCGTGCGCGCGACCGAGATCGGCCTGTCGCTGGTCGACCAGACCAAGCTGATCACCGCCGCGAGCGAGCTGGCGCGCAACACGCTGGACTATGGCAAGGGCGGCCATGCCGATATCGAGACAATTCTGGGCGACCGGCGCGGCGTAAGGGTGACCTTCCGCGATCGCGGCCCGGGCATCCCCGACATCCAGCAGGCCCTGACCGACGGCTTCACCTCCGGCAACGGGCTCGGCCACGGGCTGGGCGGCGCCCGCCGTCTCGTCGACGACTTCGACATCCAGAGCACGGTCGGTGCCGGCACGACGGTCACCATCGCCCGTTGGAAGCGATGAACCGCCTGCTGCCCGTTCCGGACACGAGCCATGCGAACGCCGCCCGGCGCGAAGTGGAAAACGTGGCGCGACTCTGTGGGTTCAGCGAGCAGGATATCGGCCGCGCCGCACTGGTCGCGCTGGAGATGGCCACGAACGTGGCGCGGCATGGCGGCGGGGGACACCTGCTGCTCGGCGAGGTGACCGCGGAGGATCGCAAGGGACTGGAGCTGATCTCGATCGATCGCGGGCCCGGCATGGCCGATGTCGCGCACAGCATGAGTGATGGCGTCTCGACCTACGGCTCCGCCGGTGTAGGCCTCGGCGCGATCCGCCGGCAGGCGGACGAGTTCGACATCCATTCCCAGACCGGATCGGCGCCCGGTCACGGCACCGCCATCTATGTCCGCCTCTGGCCAGGCCGTCGCGCCCCGGTCGACAAGCTCGCGAGCATCGGCTCCGTCTCGGTGCCCAAGCCGGAGGAGCTTGTGTGCGGTGACGCCGTGTCGGTGGTGCGTTCGGGGACCGTCGTCTCCCTTCTGGTCGTCGACGGGCTGGGCCACGGCGTGGCTGCCCAGCAGGCCGCAAAGGCCGCTTGTGAGGTGTTCCAGAAGAGTCTCGTCACGTCGCCCATCATGGCGGTTCAGCGGATCCATGCCGGCCTGCGCGGAACCCGCGGCGCCGCCATCGGCGTCGCCAACGTCGATCTCGCTGCCTCCTCCCTCACCTTCAGCGGCCTCGGAAACATCGCAGGCCTTGCCGCCGCGGGCGGCCAGGTCAGGCGCTTCGTCTCCATGAACGGCATCGCGGGCCACACCGCTGGACAGCTCAGGGAGTTCGTCTATCCGTGCGACGGTCCGGGACTCGTGGTCATCCTGCATTCCGACGGCATCGGCACCAGCTGGTCGCTCGACCGCTACCCTGGTCTGGCTGCGCGCCATCCGGCCCTGATCGCGGCGATTCTCTACCGTGACGGCACGCGCGGCCGGGACGACGCCACCGTTCTTGTCCTGAGGCGGTCGCCATGAGCGAGGTCACGCTCTACAGCATGCGGCTCGACACCGAGCAGGACATCGTGCGCGCCCGCCAGCGCGCCCGCCACATCGCGCGCCTCGTGGGATTCGACCGGCAGGCGCAGACCTCGATCGCCACTGCGGTCTCCGAGGTGGCGCGCAATACGGTGACCTATGGTGGCGGCGGCGGACTTTCCTTCGCCCTTCTGGGCGATCCGCCGGCGCAGTCGCTCACCATCACCTTCCGCGACCAGGGACCGGGGATCGCCGACCTGGAGAGCATCCTGGGTGGGACCTACGTCTCGCCGACCGGCATGGGCATCGGCTTGATCGGCACCCGCCGCCTGATGGACAAGTTCGAGATCGACAGCGGTCCGACCGGCACCCTCGTGCGCTTCGGCAAGTACCTGCCGCGAGGGACGGCCGCCAACGACATGTCGGTCGGTCGCGTGGCCTCCGACCTCGCGAGGTCGGGCCCCGAAGTGCTGGTCGAGGAGGTGCTGGCGCAGAACCGCGACCTCCTCACCACGATGGCCGACCTCGAGACCGCACGGGCGGAGCTTTCGGAATTGAATGCCGAACTCGACAGCACCAATCGCGGCGTCCTCGCGCTCTATGCCGAGCTGGAGCAGCGCGCCGACGAACTGAAGCGCGCCAGCGAGGTGAAGAGTCAGTTCCTCTCGGCCGTCAGTCACGAATTGCGCACGCCGCTCAACTCCATCACGGCGCTGACCCGCATGCTGGCGGACCAAACCGACGGGCCGCTCAACGAGGAGCAGCAGCGCCAGCTTTCCTATGTCCGCCAGTCTGCCGACACGCTCACCCGACTGGTCAACGACCTGCTCGACCTCGCCAAGGTCGAGGCGGGCCGCATAGACGTGCATCCAGTCAAGGTCGAAGTCTCCGAGCTGCTCTCGGCCCTGCGCGGCATCATGAAGCCCCTGCAGATCAGCGCGGAGGTGGATCTCGTCTTCCGCGACCTTACAGGCGGCCTCCTGCTCTACACCGACGAGGGCAAGCTTCAGCAGATCCTGCGCAACCTCGTTTCCAATGCGCTGAAGTACACCGAGCGCGGCGAGGTCAGCGTCACCGCCGCCACGCCGGTACCGGGCCGGGTCGAGTTCGTGGTGCGCGACAGCGGCATCGGCATCCCCGACCAGGAGCGCGAGCGGATCTTCGACGAGTTCGTCCAGATCCGGAACCCGCTGCAGACCCGCACCAAGGGCTCCGGCCTCGGCCTGCCGCTGTCACGGAAGCTGGCCGGCATCATGGGTGGTGTCATCACGGTCGAGAGTGAAGCCGGCAAGGGATCGACCTTCACCCTCGATCTTCCCACCGTCCTGCCGGGCACATCGCTCGAGAGCGTCGTCGCCGCCGAAGCCATGGGCAAGGTGCTGATCGTCGACGACGAGGAGAGCACGCGCTACGTGCTGACGCACATGCTGCGCAGCGAAGGCCCGTGGGCCCTGATCGAGGCGGCCGACGGCACGGAGGGGCTGCGTCTGGCGCAGGCCGAGATGCCGGACTTCATCCTGCTCGACCTGCATCTGCCGGGCCTCACCGGCTTCGAGGTCTTCCGGTCGCTGAAGGGCGATCCTGCCACCGCGCATATCCCGGTGCTGATCCTCACCTCGTCCCTGCTCGGCGCCGAGCACCACGAGCGGCTGCGCGGCGCCGTGGGGATCCTCTCGAAGTCGAACCTGTCGCGCGCTATCCTCGCGGGCCACGTCGTCCAGGCCATGAAGAAGGGCGGTGACTCGTGAAGCCGCTGATCCTGAACGTCGACGACAACGAGTCCGGCCGGTACATCAAGTCGCGATTGCTGCGCCAGGGCGGCTACGACGTCATCGAGGCGCGGACCGGCATCGAGGCGCTGGAGGTGGCGCATCGCGAACGGCCCGACCTCGTCTTGCTCGACGTCAAGCTGCCCGACATCAACGGCTTCGAGGTCTGCCGCCTCATCAAGAAGCAGGACGTGCAGCTGCTGGTCCTGCAGATCTCGGCCTCCTTCGTCGCCCCGCAGGATCGGGCGGTCGGGCTGGACAGCGGCGCCGACGCCTATCTCAGCCAGCCGGTAGAGCCGTCCGAACTTCTAGCGACCATCCGGGCGCTGCTGCGTCTCAAGCGGGCCGAGCAGGCGGCGGAACAGAGCAACGAGCTCTACCGCATGATCGTGCAGAGCGTGGTCGACCATGCGATCGTCACGCTCGACCAGAATGGCATCATCCAGAGCTGGAGCGAGGGCGCGCACCGCGTGCTGGGCTGGACGGACGCAGAGGTGCTGGGCCAGTCGGCGGACTGCATCTACACGCCCGAGGACGTGGCCGGCGACGTGCCGCACGCGGAGCGCCAGCGCGCCGCGACGGAAGCCACGGTGACGTCCAACCGCTGGCACCTGCGCAAGGACGGAAGGCCGATCTGGGCGAGCTGCGTGATGGCGCCGCTGCGGGCGCGCGGCGGCACGGGCCAGGGGTTCATCCTGGTGCTGCGCGATCTCACGGTCGAGAAGACTCAGCAGGATGCCATGGAGCGCACCAATGCCTGGCTCGAGCGCGAGGTCACGCTGCGCACCGGCGCCCTGACCGAGGCCAACCGCCGGCTGCGCGCCGAGATCGAGGAGCGGCAGCAGGCCGAGGCGGCCCTGCGGCAGGTCCAGAAGATGGAGGCGATCGGCCAGCTCACGGGCGGCATCGCCCACGACTTCAACAACATGCTGACGGTCGTGCTGGGATCGACCGAGGCCCTGAAGAAGGCCCTGCCGGCCGCCGAGAAGGCACAGCATCGCCGCGCCGATCTGGTCATGCAGGCCGCGACCCAGGCCGCTGCGCTCACCCACCGCCTGCTGGCCTTCGCCCGCCGGCAGCCGAGCGACCCGAAGCCGGCCAGCCTGAACGTCCTGGTCGGCGGCCTGATCGACATGCTTCACCGCACGATCGGCGAAAGCATCGAGCTCGAGATCGACCTCGAGGAGGAGCTGCCGCTGGTCACGATCGATTCCAACCAGCTGGAGAACGCGCTGCTGAATCTCGCGGTCAACGCGCGCGACGCCATGCCGGGCGGCGGCAAGCTGGTGATCCGCACCCTGTCGCGTGGCGATCGCGTCCTGCTCACCGTCTCCGACACCGGCATCGGCATGTCCGAGGAAACGAAGCGGCGGGCCATGGAGCCGTTCTTCACGACCAAGCGTCACGGCGAGGGCACCGGTCTCGGCCTCGCCCAGGTGGCGGGCTTCATGGCGCAGTCGGACGGATCGCTCGATCTGATTTCAGCCGAAGGCAAGGGCACCACGGTGCGCCTGTCCTTCCCGCGCCTGCCCGAAGGCACCGCCGTCGTGCGCGAGTCGGTGCCGGACGAGGGCCTGTTCCACGGCAAGGGCCGCCATGCGTTGGTCGTCGAGGACCAGCAGGGCGTGCGCGAACACGTCGCCGAGTCGCTGCGCCAGCTCGGCTTCCAGGTCGCGACGGCGGCCGATGGCATGGCGGCGCGCAGCCACGTCGACGCCGGCCATCCGGTCGAACTTCTCATGACGGACATCGGCCTGCCCGGGGGCACCGACGGCTGGCAGGTCGCCGACTACATGCGCAAGGCGCACCCCGACGTGCGGATCGTCCTGATGACGGGCTATGCCCAGCCCAACGCCGCTCCGCTGGGCCCGGGCACGGAACTGCTCATGAAGCCGTTCGTGCGCAGCACGCTCGAGCTGCGCCTGGCGCGCCTGTTCGGTCGTGACCGCGTCTGAGGCGGACCGTCGCTACTTCGGACAATCTCCGAGACGCTTGCCGCTCAACTCGCTCTTCCCCTTCACCGTCGTGCCGGACTTGTCGGCGGCGACCAGCTGGCCGACGCCCTGGTAGCTCGTCTGGGTGTAGGTGATGTCGGCCTTCGCCGTGACACCCGGGGTCTGGTCGTTCGGCGGGCAGGTCAGCGTCGCGGCGAGCGTGCCGGCCTTCTTGGCGCCCGGCTCGTAGGTGCAGCCATGCTGCTTGATCTCCTCCGGCGTCGGGAAGAGCAGGCGCTCGAGCTGGGCCTCGTCGCCGGCAAGGCAGACCTTCTTCGACGAAGGCTGCATCGGCTGCATGCCTTCCATCTCGGTCTTCTCCGTGGTCTCCCACTCGCCGGCCTGGATCGCCGTCTGCGCAAAAGCGGCGCCGGCGGCCAGGGACGAAAGGAGGGAGACGGCGGCAAGGGCCGGCAGTCCGAACAGCTTCATGAATACTCCTGAGGGCATTTGCCGATCGACCATAGCCGATCGCGGAACGCGGCGCCGCCCTTCACGCAAGATCGGGCCATTTCGCGACGAGTGCATCGGCCAGTACGTCCACCTCGGCTGCCATCCCGCGCTCCCCGGCAAAGGCCTGGGCCCCCGAGCCGGCGGGCAACAGGGACATCCGCACGCTCCTTGGGTCGAGCGCCATCAGGCAGGAGGTGACGTACTCGGCGTCGACGAGGCGGTCGCCGCCCCGCAGCACCGGCACTTCCCCGAAGAGCTCTCGTGTAGCAAGCGGCGACGGCGAGATTTCGAGCACCGCGAGGCGGCGCGCGCCGAGTGCCCTCAGCCCGGCCAAGCGGTCGCCGAGGACCTGTCCGAGCATCTCCTGCCGCGAGAAGGAATCCGCGTCGACGAGGGGCGCCACGATGACGGGCAGTCGATCCATGAGCTTTTGAGAGAGTGCGCGGCCGATCAGGGCCGCGGTCTTCAACGGCAGGTGAGGCGCCGGCGGCCCCGCCGATACGATCGGCAGGAGCGCGACGGCATTGCCATCGAACCGGGCAGCGAGTTCCTGTCGAGTGAGATCGTCGAGCCAGACGCCGGGCAGAGTGTTCATCGGCCGCAGGCTAGCACGTGCTACGGTGGGTTCAATGAACCTGCTCCTCACGGTCCTGCAGCGCATGGGAGGTCGTGCCACCACCCTCCTGCCCTTCTCCCTGCTGCTCGGCCTGCTGTTCCAGGATCTCGCCGCCGCGGCTCGGCCGCTGCTATTGCCGCTCGTCGTGATCCTGCTGATGATGGCCTTGGCGCGGATGGACTGGGACCGCCTGTCCGCCCTGCTGCGCCGGCCGGGTCCCGCACTGCTACTCGCCGTGCTCAACCTGGTCGCGGTGCCGCTCGTCGTCTGGCCGGTCTGGCAGGGGCTCGGCCTGTGGCCGAGCCTCGTCACCGCGCTCTGCCTCAGCGCCATGGCACCCGGCATCATCTCCGCGGCGACGACGGCCACCTTCCTGCGCCTCGATTCCTCTCTCGCGCTGCTGCTCTCGCTGTTCACGAACTTCCTGGTGCCCTTCACGCTGCCGCCCCTGGCGCTATGGCTGCTCGGCTTCGACCTCAAGATCGGCCTGCTCGAACTCAGCCTGAGGCTGGCGATGATCGTCGCCCTGGCGCTGGCCGGGGCGCTCGTCATCCGCCGCTGGCTGGGGCCCCGCCTCGTCGCGGCCGGCCCGACCCTCGATGGCGTCTCGGTGGTGGTCCTGATGGTGTTCGCCATCCCGCTGATGGATGGTGTCGTGGCGCGAGCGATGACTGAGCCGGTGAAGCTG
>CAZPOS010000039.1:22774-28638 GCA_964588065.1 uncultured Reyranella sp. | reverse complement strand
GCCCAAGCGCTGGGGCGAATTGAACACGATCACCATCGCCTTCGGTCACGGCATCTCGGTGACGCCGCTGCATCTGGCGATGGGGTCGTCGGCGATGATCAACGGAGGCATCCTCTATCAGCCGTCCCTGGTGAAGCGCACGGCGGCCAGCGACAAGGGCCGGCGTGTCATCCAGCAGAAGACCTCGGTCAGCATGCGCCAGCTGCTGCGGCTCAACGCGGTCGAGGGCACGGGCAAGAACGCCAACGTCCCGGGGTACGAGGTCGGCGGCAAGACCGGCACGGCCGAAAAGCCGGGCCGCGGCGGTTACCGCCAGAAGGCGCTGATCAGCTCCTTCGTCGGCGCCTTCCCGATGAACGATCCGAAGTTCGTCGTCATCGTCTCGCTCGACGAGCCGAAGGGGCTGCCGGAAACCGGCGGCTACGCGACCGCGGGTTGGGTGGCGGCCCCGTCGGTCAAGGTCATCATCGAGCAGATGGTATCCCTCTACGGCATCCTGCCGGGCGACCTGAAGGACGGCCTGCCGCCGATCGAGATCGCCTCGACGCCGGTCCCGCCGCCGATCGCGCCGCCCCAGCTCGTGCCGGCCAGCGTGCGGCGTTCACCCGGCGACCATCGCCGGGCCCTGCCGGTTCGTCCCGCGCCGGGACAAACGGCGGTGGCGCCCGGTCAGACGGCGGCGGCCCCCGGTCCGGCGGTGCGTCGTGTTGCGTCTGAGTGAGCTCATGCGCCGGAGCGCCGACGCAAACGCGACCTCTCCCGCGCTGCCGCGCGATCCCGTTCTCGCCGGACTGACGCTCGATTCGCGCAAGGTCCAGCCGGGCTATCTGTTCGCCGCCCTTTCGGGCACCCGACAGGATGGCGCCGCCTTCGTCGTCGATGCGGTCAAGCGCGGGGCGGTTGCAATCCTTGCTGGGCCAGACGCGGCGTTGCCGCCGCTCGATGCAGGCATCGTCGTGGTACGCGATTCCAATCCCCGTCGCCGGATTGCGCTCATGGCCTCGGCCTTCGCCGGCGTGCAACCCGAGACCATCGCGGCCGTGACGGGCACCAACGGCAAGTCCTCGACCGTGCATTTCGTGCGCCAGATCTGGGAGCGGATGGGCCTCCGGGCGGCGAGCGTCGGCACGCTGGGCATCGTCTCTCCGGGCCTGGTGCGCGACGGCGGCCTCACGACGCCGGACCCGGTACAGCTTCACGAGGATCTCGCGGTGCTGGCGCGCGAGGGTGTCTCGCACCTCGCCATCGAGGCGTCGAGCCACGGCATCGATCAGCACCGGCTGGACGGGCTTCGCCTCTCGGCGGCGGCCTTTACGAATCTTACCCACGAGCATCTCGACTACCATCGGTCTATGGACGCCTACTTCGCGGCGAAGGCGCGCCTGTTCGAGACCCTGCTGCCGCCGGGTGGCACCGCCGTCGTGAATGCCGACAGCGACCGGGCCGATGCGCTGCGCGCGATCTGCGCGCGACGCGGCATCCGCTTCTGGACCTACGGTGCCAAGGGCGCGGAAATCCGCCTGCTCGCCGACGAGCCGACCTCGGTCGGACAGCATCTCGTGCTCGATGTGATGGGCACACGCCACGAGGTCGACCTGCCGCTGGTCGGCGGCTTCCAGGCCTCGAACGCGCTCGCGGCTCTCGGCCTCGTGGTCGCGACGGGCGGCGATGCGGCGGACGCCGTCGAGGCGCTGGCCCATCTGACCGGTGCCCCCGGCCGGCTGCAGCTCGTGGCGCGGCATCGCTCCGGTGCCGCAGTCTACGTCGACTACGCCCACAAGCCCGAGGCGCTGGAAACGGTGCTGCGCACCTTGCGGCCGTTCGCGCGCGGCAAGCTGGTGGTCGTGTTCGGCTGCGGCGGCGATCGCGACCGTGGCAAGCGCCCGGTGATGGGCGAGATCGCCACCCGTCTCGCCGACCTCGCGATCGTGACCGACGACAATCCGCGCAGCGAGGAGCCGGCCGCGGTCCGCGCCGAGATCCGGCGCGGCATCGAGCAGGATCGCCGCAACTGGATCGAGATCGTCGAGGGCCGGCACGCCGCCATCGCCGCCGGCATGGCGGCGCTGTCGAGCGCCGACGACCTGCTGTTGATCGCCGGGAAGGGCCACGAGACCGGCCAGACGATCAAAGGGGTTACCCACCCTTTCGACGACGCCGAGGAGGCGCGCGGGCTTGCCGGAGGCGGTGCGTGAGCGCGCTGTGGACCTCGGACGAAGTGCAGGCGGCCCTGACCGCATCCTCGATCTCGGCGCCGTTCGAAGCGCAGGGGGTGACCTTCGACAGCCGCGCGGTCGGCAAGGGTGACCTGTTCTTCGCGCTGAGCGGCGAGACGACCGACGGTCATGGTTTCGTGGCCGATGCCCTGGCGCGCGGCGCCGCCGCCGCGGTCGTATCGCGCGACGTCGACGGCGCGCAGGGCACGCTGGTGCGCGTTCCGGACACGATGAAGGCGCTGGTCGAACTCGGGGTGGCGGCCCGCCGTCGCAGCGCCGCGCGCATCGCCAGCGTCACCGGTTCGGTCGGCAAGACCAGCACCAAGGACGCGTTGCGCGCGATGCTGTCGGCCCAGGCGCCGACCTCCGCCAGCGTCGCGAGCTACAACAACCATGTGGGTGTCCCGGTGAGCCTCGCGCGTCTGCCGCGCGACGTGCGGTACGGCGTGTTCGAGATCGGCATGAACCATCCCGGCGAGATCGAGCCGCTCGCCCGGCAGGTCGCGGCGCATGTCGGGATCGTGACGAATGTGGGGCCGGTCCATATCGGCCACATGGGCAGCGAGGAAGCGATCGCCGACGAGAAGGGCTGCCTGTTCGCCGGCATGTCCGAAGGCGCAGTCGCCGTGCTCAATCGCGACAGTCGCCACTACGATCGGCTGGTCGCAAAAGCCCGTGAATTCGGCGTTTCCCGCATCGTCGGCTTCGGTCGCAGCGAGGCCGCGGAGGCCCGCCTTGTCGCCTGCGACCTGCAGGATTCGGGCAGTGATGTTGCAGCCTTGATCCACGGTCGTCGGATCGAGTATCGGCTGGGCGCGGCAGGGGAGCATTGGGTCTTGAACAGCATCGGCGCGCTGGCCGTCATCGAGGCTCTGGGCGCGGACGTCGCGAAGGCTGCAGCGACGCTGGCCGAGGTCAAGGCCTCGCCGGGCCGCGGCGCGCGCCGGACGCTGGCGTTCGGCGAGGGCACGATCGAGCTGCTCGACGAGAGCTACAACGGCAATCCGGTATCGGTGCGGGCGATGCTCTCGGTCCTGGCGCGGACGGAGCCGCAGCCGGGTGGACGCCGGATCCTGGCGCTGGGCGACATGCGCGAGCTGGGCGAGGAGGCCGATGCCTATCACGCCGGTCTCGCCGATGCCGTGGCGGCGAGCGGTGCGACGACGGTCTTCCTGTGCGGGCCGCACATGCAGGCGCTGTGGCAGAACCTGTCGCCGGCACAGCGCGGCATGCATCGGCCGGATTCGGCGGCGCTGGCGGGCGAAGTGGCTGCCGCGTTGCGGGCAGGGGACGTGGTCGCGGTGAAGGGTTCGCTGGGCTCCAAAATGAAGATCGTCGTGGACGCCATCCTGGCGGCCAGCGGCGGCGAGGCGGGACGCTAGGATGTTCTACAATCTTCTCTACCCTCTGGCGGACCAGTTCACGCCCTTCAACCTGTTCCGGTACCTGACGTTCCGGTCGATCGCCGCCTTCCTGACGGCGCTGGTGCTCAGCTTCCTGATCGGCGGTGCCCTGATCCGCTGGCTCCGCAGCAAGCAGAAGCAGGGACAGCCGATCCGCGACGACGGTCCGGCCAGTCACCTGATGACCAAGAAGGGCACGCCGACCATGGGCGGTCTGCTGATCCTGATCACCCTGTCGGTCGGGACGCTCCTGTGGGCGGACCTCACCAACCGCTATGTCTGGATCGTGCTCGGTGTCACGCTGGCCTTCGGTGCCGTCGGGCTGCTGGACGACTATCTCAAGGTGACCAAGCGCAATCCCAAGGGCGTGCCCGGCAAGCTCAAGCTCGGCCTCGCGGTCGTGGCCTCGGGCATCGCCGTCTATCTGATCGCCCAGTCCTCGCCGCCGCCGCTGCGCTATGCGCTGGCCGTGCCCTTCCTCAAGGACGTTCTGATCCCGCTCGGCGCCGTCGGCTTCGTGGCCTTCGGCGTGCTGGTGATCGCCGGCACCTCCAATGCCGTCAACCTGACGGACGGGCTCGACGGGCTCGCCATCGGTCCGGTCATCATGGCCTCCGCCGTGTTCGGTCTGATCGCCTATGTCGTCGGCAACTCGATCCTCACCAACTACCTCTATCTGCATCACGTGCCCCGGTCCGGTGAGCTCGCGGTGCTGCTGGCGGCACTGGTCGGCGCCGGCCTCGGCTTCCTGTGGTTCAACGCGCCGCCCGCAATGGTGTTCATGGGCGACACCGGATCGCTCGCCATCGGCGGCGCGCTGGGCGCGGTCGCGGTAGTGACCAAGCACGAGATCGTTCTGTCGATCGTGGGCGGACTGTTCGTGCTCGAGACCGTGTCGGTGATCGTGCAGGTCCTTTCCTACAAGTGGACCGGCAAGCGGGTCTTCCGCATGGCGCCGCTGCATCATCACTTCGAGCAGAAGGGCTGGGCCGAACCCACCATCGTCTTCCGTTTCTGGATCATCGCCGCCATCCTGGCGATGGCCGGTCTCGCGACCCTCAAGCTGAGGTAAGGGATGATCGATCTCGCCATCCTCAAGGGTTCGTCGTTCGTCGTGCTGGGGCTCGCGCGCTCCGGCCTGGCGACCGTTCGCGCCCTGCGGGCGGCCGGGATCGACTGCATCGCCTGGGACGACAGCGCCTCCTCACGCGCGGCCGCCGAAGAGGCGGGCGCCCGGATCGCCGATCCGGTGACGATCGACTGGTCGGACATCGATGCGCTGGTGATCAGCCCCGGCATTCCCAGCACCCTGCCGATACCGCATCCCGTCGCGGTCGCCGCGCGCGCCGCCGGCAAGCCGATCATCTGCGACGTCGAGCTGCTCGCCCGGGCGCAACCCGAGGCCCAGTTCGTTGCCATCACCGGCACCAACGGCAAATCGACGACGACGGCGCTGATCGGCCATATCCTCCAACAGGCCGGCGCCCGCTGCGAAGTGGGCGGGAATATCGGCCGCGGCGCGCTCGACCTGGAACCGCTCGGCAAGGGCGGCCTCTACGTGCTCGAACTCTCGTCCTACCAGCTCGAGCTTCTGCAGACCTTCCGGGCCGACGTCGCGGTCTGGCTCAACATCACGCCCGACCACATCGATCGGCACGGCGACCTCGCCGGCTACGTGGCCGCCAAGAAGAACATCTTTGCCCGCCAGCGACCCGGCGACTGCATCGTGATCGGCACCGAGGATGAGCCCTCACGCCAGGTCGAACGCGAAATGGCAGCCCGCCCCGGCATCGCCTGCGTGCCGGTGGCGCTCGATCGTCCGGTGGCCAACGGCATCTCCTATCGCGCCGGCATGCTGGTCGATGCCGACGGCTACACGGTCGACTTCTCCGACGTGGTCACCCTGCCGGGCGACCACAACGCGCAGAATGCAGCCTGTGCCTGGGCGGTCTGCCGCTGGCTCGACGTGCCGCGCGAGGCGATCGTCGCGGGCCTGCGAACCTATCCCGGCCTGCCGCACCGCCAGGAGCGCGTCGCTGCCGTCGGCAAGGTCGTCTACGTCAACGACAGCAAGGCGACGAACGCCGACGCGGCCGCGCGGGCCCTGTCGAGCTACGACGACATCTACTGGATCCTGGGCGGCCAGGCGAAGGAGGGCGGCGTGGCGCCGCTCGCGACCTACTTCGATCGCATCCGCCATGCCTTCCTGATCGGCGAGGCGACCGAACTGTTTGCCGGCCAACTC
>CAZPOS010000039.1:17091-22764 GCA_964588065.1 uncultured Reyranella sp. | reverse complement strand
CCGCCCATGCCCTGGCGCAACGGGAAGCCGCCGGACACGCCGTGGTCCTGCTGTCGCCGGCCTGCGCCTCGTGGGACCAGTGGAAGAGTTACGAACATCGCGGCGATGCCTTCCGCGCCATGGCGCGGGCTCTGCCGGGGGCCGAGAGTTTGGGGAGGGCGGCTTGATCCAGGTTCCGCGCGACGATCGCAGTGTGATCGGCCAGTGGTGGTGGACCGTCGACCGCTGGTCGCTCGGTGCGATCCTCGCGATCATGGCCTTCGGCGTGATGTTGACGCTCGCGGCCTCGCCGCCGGCGGCCGAGCGCATCGGTGCCGACTCCTTCCTGTTCGCCAAGCGCCAGTTCCTGTTCCTGCCGCTGGCGCTGCTCGTCATGCTGTCGATCTCGCTCGCCTCGCCGCGGCACGTACGACGGCTCGCGCTCCTGGTCTTCTGCGGCAGCATCCTGCTGCTGGCCGCGACCTTCGTGATCGGCATCGAGATCAAGGGCGCGCGGCGCTGGATCGCCGTTCCCGGCCTGTCGAGCATACAGCCGTCGGAATTCGTCAAGCCGAGCCTGGCCGTGATTTCGGCCTGGCTGCTGGCGCAGAGCCGTACCGAACGGCGCGCCCCGGGCTATCTCCTGTCGACCCTGCTGGTGGGCGGCGTCCTGGCTCTGCTGGTCCTTCAGCCCGACCTCGGCATGAGCGTCGTCGTGGCCGCGGTCTGGGCCGTCCAGCTCTTCGTCGTCGGCCTGCCGATGTGGGTCGCCGGCTTCGGCGCCGTTGCAGGCGGGGCCGGCATGGTCGGCGCCTACTTCCTGTTCAGCCACGTGCGCAGCCGCTTCGACCGCTTCCTCGATCCGTCCTCGGGCGACAACTACCAGGTCAACACCTCGCTCGAGGCCTTCATGAACGGCTCGCTGTTCGGCCGCGGCCCGGGCGAGGGTACGGTGAAGGCCCAGCTTCCCGACGCCCACACCGACTTCGTGATGGCGGTGGCCGGCGAGGAATTCGGCCTCGTGGTCTGCCTGATGATCCTCTGCCTGTTCGCCTTCGTGACCTTGCGCTCGATGTCGCGCGCCTCGAAGGAGACCAGCCTGTTCATCACCCTCGCGGCCACCGGGCTCGCGGTCCAGTTCGGCCTGCAGGCGGCGATCAACATGGCCTCGACCATCCAGCTCATCCCCGCCAAGGGCATGACCCTGCCGTTCATCTCCTACGGCGGCTCCTCGGCTCTCGCGATGGCGATCTGCGTCGGCATGCTGCTGTCGCTCACGCGCGAACATGCCGGCCTGCGGGAGGCGGTATGACGCAGACCCTGCGTCCTGTCGTCCTGGCGACCGGCGGCACGGGCGGGCATGTGTTTCCGGCCGAGGCGCTGGCCGGCGAACTCGAGGCGCGCGGTGTGCCGTTCACCCTGGTCACCGATTCGCGCGGCCGGCAGTGGCAGGGCGCGCTGTCACGGCGGCCGATCCACTACATCCATTCCGCGAGCCCGACCGGGTCGCCACTGAAAAAGGTGCTGGCGCTGTTCTCGCTGGCACGCGGCCTGTTCGACGCCTGGCGGGCGCTGGGTCGCATCGGCCCCTCGGTCGTCGTGGGCTTTGGCGGGTATGCCTCGGTGCCGACCATGGTTGCTGCCCGCCTGCGCCGGCTGCCGGCGATGCTCCACGAACAGAACGCCGTGCTCGGCCGTGCCAACCGCCTCGTGCTGGGCGGGGCAGGCCGCGTCGCGACCTCGTTCGCCCGCACCCGCTTTCTCGACGGCGATGCGCGCGCACAGCTGGTCGGCAATCCGGTGCGCGAGCCGGTGCGCGCGCTGCGCGATCTACCGTACCGTCCGCCGGGCGAGGGGCGGGTGGTCGACCTCCTCGTGTTCGGCGGCAGCCAGGGGGCCGCCTCGTTCGGCGAAGTGGTGCCGCAGGCTGTCCTTTCCCTGCCGCAGGGGTTGCGGTCGCGCCTGCGCATCGTGCAGCAATGCCGGCCCGAGAGCATCGACCGGGTGCGCACGAGTTACGTCCGCGCCGGCGTCGTCGCCGAGATCGCGCCGTTCTTCGCCGATCTGCCGCAGCGCATGGCCGCCGCGCATCTCGTCATCGGCCGCTCCGGCGCCTCGACGGTGGCGGAGCTGGCGGCGATCGGCCGGCCCTCCATCCTGGTGCCCTATCCCTACGCAGCCGACGATCACCAGACCGCCAACGCTCGGGCCTTCGAGGCGACGGGCGCCTGCATCGTGCTGCCGCACGCCACCTTCACCGCCGCTACCCTGGCCGGCCATCTCGTGTCCCTGACCGAGGAGCCGGAGAGGCTCGCGGCGATGGCGGGGGCGGCGCACGCTGCCGGCCGTCCCGACGCCGCCGCGCGCCTCGCGGACGTCGTCACTGAATTCGTCTCTCTTCCCCTTTCGCCTGCAGCCACGGGAGTCGCCGCATGAGGGCGTTGCCGCTCGATCTCGGACTCATCCACTTCGTGGGCATTGGCGGTATCGGTATGTCCGGCATCGCCGAGGTCCTGCACAATCTCGGCTACAAGGTGCAGGGCAGCGATGTTGCCGAAAGTGCCAACACCCGACGCATCGCCGATCTCGGCATGAAGGTGATGATCGGCCATCGTGCCGAGAATGTCGGCAATGCCCAGGTCATGGTCGTGTCGAGCGCGGTCAAGAAGGACAATCCCGAGGTGCTGGCCGCCCGCACGCGTCATGTGCCCGTCGTGCGGCGCGCCGAGATGCTGGGCGAGCTGATGCGGCTCAAATGGTCGATCGCGGTCGGCGGCACGCACGGCAAGACCACGACCACGTCGCTGGTCGCCTCGATGCTCGATGCCGGCGGCCTCGATCCGACCGTGATCAACGGCGGCATCATCAATGCCTACGGCACCAATGCCCGCCTGGGCGAGGGTGACTGGATGGTCGTCGAATCCGACGAGTCCGACGGCTCGTTCCTGCGACTGCCGGCCACCATCGCGGTGGTGACCAACGTCGATCCGGAGCATCTCGACCACTACGGCAGCTTCGACGCGCTGCGCGACGCCTTCGTGCGGTTCGTCGAGAACATTCCGTTCTATGGCTTCGCGGTCCTTTGTTCGGATCATCCCGAGGTCCAGGCGCTGATCCCGAGGGTCGCCGACCGCCGCATCATCACCTACGGCATTGGCGCCAATGCCGATGTGCGCGCGATCAACCTCAGGCTCGACCGCGGCGGCGCCGATTTCGATGTCATGGTCGAGAATCGTGCCACGAACGAGTCTCGCACCATCACCGGCATGCGGCTGCCGATGTTCGGGCAGCACAACGTCCAGAACGCGCTCGCGGCCATCGCCGTCGCCCAGGAGATGGGGCTGCCGGACGACACGATCCGCCGCGCGCTCGCCTCCTTCGCGGGCGTCAAGCGACGCTTCACCAAGACTGGCGAAGCCCACGGCATCACGGTGATCGACGATTACGGTCACCATCCGGTCGAGATCGCGGCCGTCCTGCGCGCCGCCCGTCAGGCCTATGGCGGTTCGGGCCGGGTCATCGCCGTCATGCAGCCGCACCGCTACTCGCGTCTCGGCGCGCTGCGCGCCGAATTCGCGACCTGCTTCTCCGATGCCGACGCCGTGATCATCGCCGACGTCTATGCCGCGGGCGAGGCACCGATCGAGGGCGTCAATCGCGACATGCTGGTGGGCCTGGTGCAGCGCGCCGGCCATCGCGACGTGATGCCGCTCGCCGGTCCCGGCGAACTTCCGGAAATGATCTGGCAGATCGCGCGCCCCGGCGACGTCGTGGTCTGCCTGGGCGCCGGCAACATCACGGCCTGGGCGCACGCGCTGCCGGGCCAGATCCAGCAGCTCGCGGCCGAGAAGGCCGGTCCGCGCGCCATCGCCAACGATGCGAGCCCCCACGGCGGATCGGCGGCATGATGGTTCTCGCCACCTCGACGCCCCATCTGATCGACCGGCTGCCCCGGCCGCGCGGACGCCTGACGGCCGACGCCGCCCTGGGACCGCAGACCTGGTTTCGCGCCGGTGGGGCGGCCGAAGTCCTGTTCAGGCCGGCCGATGTCGAGGATCTGGCGACGTTCATGGTCGCCCTGCCGTCCGACGTGCCCGTCACCGTCCTGGGCGTCGGCTCCAACATCCTCGTGCGCGATGGCGGCGTGAAGGGCGTGGTGATCCGGCTGCTGCGTGGTTTTACCGGCATTTCGGTCGAAGGGCAGGAGATCGTGGCCGGCGCCGGCGCGCTCGACCTCAACGTCGCGCTGACGGCGCGCGACCACGCCCTGGCGGGCGTCGAGTTCCTGAGCGGCATTCCCGGCACGATCGGCGGGGCGCTGCGCATGAATGCCGGCGCTTACGAGGGCGACCTGGCGCAGGTCCTGGTGTCCGCCGAAGCGGTCGATCGTTCGGGCAAGGTGCATGTGGTGCCAGCGTCGGCACTGGGCTTCAGCTATCGCCACAGCGAAGCGCCGGCGGACTGGATCTTCACGTCCGCACGCCTGCGCGCGACGCCGGGCGATCAACTGGCCATCGCCCGCCGTATTGCCGAGATCGACGCCGCACGTACCGAGTCCCAGCCGCGCAGCCGCACCGGCGGCTCCACCTTCGTCAATCCGCCGGGCCAAAAGGCGTGGCAGTTGATCGATCAGGCCGGCTGCCGCGGCTTGACGATCGGCGCGGCCCAGGTGTCGGAGAAGCATTGCAACTTCCTGGTCAATCTCGGCGAGGCCACGGCGGGCGACATCGAGGGGCTGGGCGAGGAAGTGCGCCGCCGCGTGCTCGAGAAGACGGGCGTGCAGCTCGAATGGGAAATCCGGCGTATCGGCGAAGCGGCGGGGAGAGCGGGGCAATGACGCGCGTTGCGGTGCTGATGGGCGGCTGGTCGCCCGAACGTGAAGTCTCGCTGGTGAGCGGCAAGGCGTGTGCCGAAGGCCTGCGCGAAGGCGGGCATGAGGTCGTCGAGTACGACGTGAAGCGCGATCTGCGCGCCCTGGTCGATTTCCTGCGGCCCGCGAGCGGCGGTGGCCCGGACGTGGTCTTCAACGCGCTGCACGGTCGCTACGGTGAGGACGGGTGCATCCAGGGTGTCCTGGAGATCATGTGTGTGCCCTACACGCATTCAGGCGTGCTCGCCTCGGCCATTGCGATGGACAAGCCGCTGGCGCGGCACATCTTCGCCTCGCTCGGTCTCCGCGTGGCCGAAGGCAGGGTGATCGAGCGCCGTTCGCTCGCCTCAGGCGATCCGATGCCGCGCCCCTATGTCGTGAAGCCGATCGACCAGGGGTCGAGCATCGGGGTCCACATCGTGCGCGACGGCGATAATCTGGCGGCCGTCGAGGCGGCCGAGGCGGCCTTCGGCGAGCGGGTGCTGATCGAGAAGTTCGTGCCGGGGCGTGAGCTCACGGTCGCCGTGATGGGCGACAAGCCTGTCGCGGTCACGGAATTGCGACCGCGCACCCGCTTCTACGACTACGAAGCCAAGTACACGGACGGGATCACCGAGCATCTCGTGCCGGCCCCGGTTCCCGAAGAGGTCTATGACGCCGCCAAGCAATGGGCTCTGGCGGCCTACCAGGAACTCGGCTGCAACGGGCTCGCCCGTGCCGACTTTCGCTGGGACGATTCGAAGCCCGGCACCTCGGGACTGGTGATCCTCGAACTGAACACCCAGCCCGGCATGACGCCGCTGTCGCTCGCGCCGGAACAGGCC
>CAZPOS010000039.1:0-17081 GCA_964588065.1 uncultured Reyranella sp. | reverse complement strand
GAGGCACCCTTCGTGAGTGTCGCGAAGAAGACCGCCACGCCGAAGGCCGGTGCCGCGCCCCGCCGCGACTACGACCGGCGCAAGAAGCGCGGGCCGATCCGCAAGGCCAGCCGTCCGTTCTGGAAGCAGCCGGTGCTGCTCGGCGCCATCGTCCTCCTGCTGGGCTGCGGCGGCGGCGGCGGCTGGTGGGCGTGGCGCGAAGGTTGGCTCGTCGAGGCGCAAAACCAGGTCGATGCGATCTCGCGCAGCGTCGTCGGCGCCATCACGCCGTTCAAGCTGGCCGACGTCACCGTCGAGGGCCGCGACTATGTCGAGCGAAGCGACATCCTCGCGGCATTGAACGTCAGCCGCGGCGACTCGCTGCTCGGCATCGACCTCCAGGCTTCGCGCAAGCGGCTCGAGGCAATCGACTGGGTGGAATGGGCGACGGTCGAGCGCCGCCTGCCGGACACGCTCTACGTCACGCTGAAGGAGCGTCGCGCCGTCGCGATCTGGCAGAACGGCAGCGAGTACACGCTGATCGATGCCAACGGCCGTACCGTGCGGGCGAGCCGCATGCCGCCCGGTGCCGAGACGCTGTTGCTGCTGGGCGGCCCGGGCGCGCCCGATCATGTCGGCGACCTGCTGCTGCTGCTCACCTACGAACCGACGGTGGCGCGGCAGCTCCGCTCCGCCGTCTGGGTCGGTCAGCGGCGCTGGAACCTGATCCTGAACAACGGTGTCGAGATCTGGCTGCCGGAGGAGGATGCGGTCGCGGCGCTCCAGCATCTTGCGAAGCTCGATGGGCAGCACAAATTGCTGTCGCGCGAATTCGGTGTGGTCGATCTGCGACTGCCCGACAAACTTTATCTCAGGAAGCGCAATCCGGGCGACGCGACGCCCGGGCCGGCGTAACATGAAAGAATCGCGAGAGTACGCGTAAGACGGGGGACATCGTGGCGAAGACGAGAAATGGCGTCATTGCAGCGCTCGACATCGGAACGAACAAGGTCGTTTGCTTCGTTGCCCGGGTCGACGGGCAGGGGCTCCGCGTGGTCGGCATCGGCCACCAGCCCGCGCTTGGAATGCGGTCTGGCAACATCGTCGACATGGAAGCCGCGACGCGTGCGATCTCCTCGGCCGTTTCCACCGCGGAGGAAATGTGCGGCGAGCACGTTCGCGACGTCATCGTCGGCGTGAGCGGCGGGTCGGCCGCCTCGCACAACCAGAGCCTCGAAGTCGCGATCGGCCATCACGAGATCGGCGAGCGCGACGTCCGGCGCGTCCAGCAGCACATCCAGCTTCCCGCCGAGACCGCCGACCGTGACATCATCCATTCCGCCGCGATCGGCTATACGGTCGACGGCACACCGGTCCGCGACGCCCGCGGCATGTTCGGCGAGCGGCTGGGCGTCGATGTCCATCTGGTGACCGCGGCGAGCGGCGCGATGCGCAACCTGCAGGTCTGCGTGCGCCGCGCCCATCTCGAGATCGCCGACCGTGTGGTCGCCGCGCATGCCGCCGGTCTCAGCTCGCTGGTCTCCGACGAGCGCGACCTCGGCGTCACGCTGATCGACATGGGCGCCGGCACGACGTCTATCGCGGTGTTCTACGAGGGCCATCTCGTCCACGTCGACTCGATCCCGGTGGGGGGCGAGCATGTCACGCGCGACATCGCCCGCGGCCTGTCGACTCCGGTCGCGCATGCCGAGCGGATGAAGACGCAGATCGGCCGCGCCGTCATCAAGCCCAACGACGAGTACGACATCATCGACGTCCCGCTGATCGGCGAGGAGGATCGCACGCGGCCCAACCACATCCCACGGTCGATCCTCGTCGGCATCATTCGCCCGCGCGTCGAGGAGACGTTCGAACTGGTGCGCAGCCGCCTCGAAGCGAGTGGTGTGGATAAGTTGGCCGGCGGACGCGCGGTCCTGGTCGGCGGCGGGTGCCAGCTCGACGGCGTGCCCGAAGTCGCTGCCGCCATTCTCAACAAGAAGGTCCGTACCGGCGCGCCGCTCAGGCTCGCGGGGCTTGCAGATTCCACCGGTGGCCCCGCGTTTTCCGCCGCCGCCGGGCTTCTCACCTTCGGGCTCCACAATCACGCCGTCGTGCAGAACCAGCCGGCTTCCAACGAAGCTCCGGCGAGTCGGATCGGCCGGATTGGCAGTTGGATTAGGGATAACTTTTAGGCAATATGTTGTGCGGGATAAGGCAGTTCCCACAGGCTATAGACAAAAAGACAAGAAGAAACCGGTGTCGGTGAAGGGTCTCTAGCGTAACAGGAGGCTCACGCTGTCGCTCCGGGCAGATTACCCCTCGTTTGCGTGGAGAAAACCGAATGACAATCAACCTCAGTCTCCCCCAGACGGAGTCCGAGATTAAGCCGCGCATCACCGTCATCGGCGTTGGTGGCGCGGGCGGAAACGCCGTCAACAACATGATCAGTGCCGCGCTCGAGGGCGTGGAGTTCATCGTTGCCAATACCGATTCGCAGGCCCTCAGCCAGTCGCTCGCCGACCGGCGTGTCCAGCTCGGCATCACCATCACCCAGGGACTGGGCGCCGGCGCAAGGCCCGAGGTCGGCCGTCAGGCCGCCGAGGAAGCGCTGCCCGAGATTCTGCAGCTGCTCGACGGCGCCAACATGGTGTTCGTCACGGCCGGCATGGGTGGCGGCACCGGCACCGGTGCGGCGCCCGTCATCGCCGCCGCAGCGCGCGAGCAGGGCATCCTCACCATCGGCGTCGTGACCAAGCCGTTCCACTTCGAAGGCCGCCGCCGCATGCAGTCGGCCGAGCAGGGCATCACGGAGCTGGAGAAGGTCGTCGACACCCTGATCGTCATCCCGAACCAGAACCTGTTCAAGATCGCCAACGAGAAGACCACCTTCGCCGACGCCTTCAAGATGGCCGACGACGTGCTGCACATGGGCGTGCGCGGCGTCACCGATCTGATGGTGATGCCGGGCCTCATCAACCTCGACTTCGCCGACATCCGCACCGTCATGGGCGAGATGGGCAAGGCGATGATGGGCACGGGCGAGGCGGAAGGTCCGGATCGCAGCCGCGTCGCCGCCGAGTCCGCCATCTCCAACCCGCTGCTGGAAGATCACTCGATGAAGGGCGCCAAGGGCGTTCTCATCAACATCACCGGCGGCCTCGACATGACGCTGCACGAAGTCGACGAAGCGGCCAACCGCATCCGCGAGGAAGTGGACGGCGACGCCAACATCATCTTCGGCTCGACCTTCGATGCGACGATGGATGGCCGCATGCGTGTGTCGGTGGTCGCCACTGGCATCGCCGCCATGGCCGCCCAGCAGCCCGCGCCGAACTACCTGTCGCTCGACATGAACCGTCCGATCCAGACCGGCCAGCCGGCGCTCAGCCGCCCGGCCGCGCCGCCGGTCGGCCGTGTCGCCATGCCGGCCGCTGCCACGGCAGCGCCTGCTCCGGTGATGCCGGCCGCGCCGGTTGCGCCGCCGGCCCCGCCGGTCGCCGCACCGGCGCCGGTGGCTGCCGCGCCGGTTGCGCCGATCGTGGCGTCCATGCCGACGCCGGCTCCGGTCTACGAGGCGCCGGTCGAGGCCCCCGTCATGGTCGCTCCTCCGGTCGAGGTCGCGCCTGTCGCCCCGGCGCCCGCTCCGGCTCCGGCGCCCGTCGCCGTCGCGCCGACCCCCGTCCAGGCACCTGCCCCGGCAGCGCCGCAGCGCCCGCTGGTCGACGAGAACGACTGGCGGGTCAGCCGTCCTTCGACGGCGAAGGCTCCGGTTCGGGCCGAGCCCGTCACCCGCCCGACGGCCGCCCGCCCGGCGACCGACAATCGCGCGCCGAACCTGTTCCAGCGCATCACCGGTGCCTTCTCGGCGCCGAAGCCCGCCCCGGCCACGGGAGCGACCCAGACCGAGCCGGTCGCTACGCGCCCGGCGGCGGCCGAGAACGTCGTTGCCGTGGCCCCGAAGGCTCCGGTTTCACGCCCGGCGCCGGTCCAGACTTCGATCAGCCTCGATGTCACGGAGCGTGCGAAGCCCGCGCGCGACGATGACGATCTGCAGATTCCGGCTTTCCTGCGGCGCCAAGCGAACTGACGCAGGAAATTTCTGTTCTCCACGCATCTTCGGAGGGGCCCTGCGGCCCCTCTTTTTTTCGATGGCGCGTGATATAAACCGCCGGCACCGAAGTTTATCGCGGATGGGACATGTCGAAGTTGGTTGTGAGTAAGGGTCGGCGCATCGTGGCAGGGCTGGCGCTGTCGTTGGCGGCGTTCGCACTCGTCGCCTGCAGCGGATCCGACGACGACAATTACGTCGAGCAGCCCGTCGAGCGTTTGTACAATCGCGGCCTCGATGCCCTGGGCCAGCAGGAATACAAGACCGCGGCCAAGAACTTCGAGGAGGTCGACCGGCAGCATCCCTACTCGGTGTGGGCGACCAAGGCGCAGATCATGGCGGCCTTCGCCTACTATCAGTCCAACAAGTACGACGAGGCCATCATCGCGCTGGACCGCTTCATCCAGCTCCATCCCGGCCATCGCGACCTGCCCTACGCCTACTATCTGAAGGCGCTTTGCTACTATGAGCAGATTTCGGACGTGGGACGCGATCAACGTACCACCCAGCAGGCGCTCGATGCCCTGGCCGAGGTCGTGAAGCGCTTCCCCGAATCGCCCTACGCCCGCGATTCGCGCCTCAAGGTCGAGCTGTGCATCGATCATCTGGCGGGCAAGGAGATGGCGGTCGGCCGCTACTACCAGCAGAACCAGCAGTATGTCGGTGCGATCAACCGCTACCGCGTGGTGATCGAGCGGTATCAGACGACGACGCACGTGCCCGAGGCGCTCCATCGTCTGGTCGAGAGCTATCTCTCCCTCGGCGTGAAGAGCGAGGCGCAGGAGGCTGCGGCGGTGCTCGGCTACAATTTCCCCGGCAGCGAGTGGTATCAGGACAGCTACTTCCTGATGACCGGCGAGGGGACGCGGCCGCCGGACGAGAAGCGCGGCTGGTTCTCCAGCATCTTCTGACCTCGGCATGCTCGCCACGCTTTCGATCCGCGATTTCGTGCTGATCGAGAAGCTCGACCTCGAATTCGCACATCCAGGCGGTCTCGGCGCGCTGACCGGCGAGACTGGTGCCGGCAAGTCGATCCTGATCGACGCGCTCGGTCTGGTCCTTGGCGCACGCGCCGAATCCGGGGTGGTTCGGCGCGGCGCCCCGCAGGCCTCGATCGCCGCCTCGTTCGATGTGCCCCGCGATCATCCGGCCCGATCCATTCTCGCGGAGCAGGGATTCGACGGTGAGGACGTGGTGACCCTGCGGCGGACGATCGGCGCCGATGGGCGCGGACGTGCCTTCGTCAACGATCAGCCGGCCTCGGTCGCGCTGCTGCGCCGCATGGGCGATACGCTGGTCGAAATCCAGGGCCAGATGGATCAGCACGGTCTGCTCGACATGGCCACGCACCGCGCCTCGCTCGATACCTTCGCCGGCCTCGAGAAGCAGGCGGTCGCCGTGGCGTCGGCATGGACGGCATGGCAAACCGCGGGGCAGGCGCATGCCGAGGCTCTGGCAACGGCCGAGGCCGCGCGGCGCGACGAGGATTTCCTGCGCCACGCGGTGAAGGAACTGAAGGCCCTGGCGCCCAAGGCCGATGACGAGGAAACGCTCGCGGCCGAACGGGCACTCATGCGGGCGGGCAGTGCGCTGGGCGAGGCGGTCACCCAGGCACTGGCCGAACTGGAGCAGGGGCGCGGCGCAGTCGCCAGCCTGCGCACGGCGCACCGACTGATCGAACGCAATGCCGACAAGGCAGAGGGCCGGCTCGATGCACCTCTGGCGGCGCTCGATCGCGCCCTGAGCGAGGCCACGGAAGCTCAGGCGCAGCTCGAGATCGCCCGCGACGCGCTCGAGTTCGATCCCGCGCGGCTGGAGAAGATCGAGGAGCGGCTGTTCTCGCTCCGCGCCATGGCGCGCAAGCACAACGTTGCCGTGGCGGGCCTGTCCGGGCTCGCGGAGAAGTTCTCGGCCCAGCTGGCGGCCCTCGATGATGGCGAGGCGGGACTGAA
Source organism: uncultured Reyranella sp. (assembly GCA_964588065.1). Taxonomy (GTDB): domain Bacteria; phylum Pseudomonadota; class Alphaproteobacteria; order Reyranellales; family Reyranellaceae; genus Reyranella. The sequence goes on along the minus strand of CAZPOS010000039.1, from coordinate 11,042 downwards.
GAAGCTCGCGGCAGAGGCTAAGGCGGCCCGCGCCACCTATGTCACGGTGGCCGAAGCGCTGACCGCCGCCCGACGCAAGGGGGCGGCCAAGCTCGACAAGGCCGTTGCGGCGGAACTGGCGCCGCTGAAGCTGGAGCGCTCCAAGTTCGTGACCGACGTGGCTTCCCTGCCGGAGACGGAATGGTCGGCCGCCGGTATCGACCGGGTTCAGTTCATGGTGTCGACCAATCCCGGTGCGCCGCCGGCACCGATCGCCAGGATCGCGTCCGGTGGCGAACTCTCGCGCTTCCTGTTGGCCCTCAAGGTCTGCCTTGCCAAGGCGGGCGATGCGCCGACCATCGTTTTCGACGAGGTCGATTCCGGGATCGGGGGCGCCACGGCGGCCGCTGTCGGTGAGCGGCTGAAGCGGCTGGCGAAGGACGTCCAGGTGCTCGTCGTCACCCACTCGCCGCAGGTTGCCGCGGTCGCCGATCGGCACTGGCTGATCCGCAAGACCACGACCCGGACGGCGGCCAGCACCGATGTCGTGGCACTGGATGCGCAGGGCCGCCGTGAGGAGATCGCGCGCATGCTGTCGGGCGCGGAGGTGACCGTCGAGGCGCGCGCCGCCGCCGACCGGCTGCTGACGACGGCGGGTTAGGAGGACGAGAATGTCCCGTGCGGCCAAGGTCGTGGCGGCGCTGGCCGTCGACAAGCTGACCGAGCGGCAGGCCCGCTCCGAGCACAAGCGGCTCGCCGAGGAGATCGTCCATCACGACCGGCTCTATCATGAGCAGGACGCGCCGGAGATCTCGGACGCGGACTACGACAGGCTGCGCCAGCGGCTGAAGGCGATCGAGGCGCGCTTCCCGCAGATCGTGGACATGTTCAGCCCGACGCAGACGGTGGCGCCGACACCGACGACGGCTTTCGCCAAGGTCAGGCATGGGCGACCGATGCTGTCGCTCGACAATTGCTTCACAGACGAGGAGCTGCAGGAGTTCCTCGACCGTGTGCGTCGCGGCCTGGAACGGGAAACCAACATCGGCCCCGACGACGAGATCGCCTTTAGTTGTGAGGCCAAGATCGACGGGCTGTCGATCAGCCTGCGCTACGAAGATGGCGCGTTCGTGCAGGGTGCCACGCGCGGCGACGGCACGACAGGCGAGGACGTAACGGCCAATCTGCTCACCGTGAAGGATATCCCGCACAGGCTGAAGGCCAACGGCGGGGACGGCCTACCGAAGTCGATCGACGTGCGCGGCGAGGTCTATATGGAGCGCAAGGCGTTCCAGGAGATGAACCGGCGGCAGGAGGAGGCCGGCGAGAAGACCTTCGCCAATCCGCGCAATGCCGCGGCAGGCTCGCTGCGCCAGCTCGATCCCACCGTCACCGCGACCCGTCCCCTGCGCTTCTTTGCCTATGCCTGGGGCGAGGCGGAGCCGCGCAGCTGGAAGACCCATACCGAGTATCTGAAGCTTCTGCGGCAATGGGGCTTCGAGACCAATCCTCTGACGAAGCTCTGCCGCACCCCGGACGAGGTCCGCGCCTTCTACGAGAAGATCGGCGTCGAGCGTCCGTCGCTGCCCTATGACATCGACGGCGTCGTCTACAAGGTCGACCGCATCGACTGGCAGGAACGACTGGGATTCGTGAGCCGGGCGCCGCGCTGGGCGACGGCGCACAAGTTTCCGGCCGAACAGGCGCGCACCCGTCTCAACGGCATCAACGTTCAGGTCGGCCGCACCGGCGCGCTGACGCCGGTGGCCGAACTGGAGCCGGTGAATGTCGGCGGCGTCATGGTGGCACGGGCTACCTTGCACAATGCCGACGAGATCGAGCGGCTCGACGTCCGTGTGGGCGATATGGTGACGATCCAGCGGGCCGGGGATGTGATCCCGCAGGTGCTGGGCTTCATCGCCGAGGAGCGCCCAAGCAACGCGAAGAAGTACCACTTTCCCACCCGCTGTCCGTGTCCGCTCAAGACCGAGGTGAAGGCCGAGGAGGGGGGCGTGGTGCGGCGCTGCTCGGGCGGGCTCGAATGCCCGTTCCAGCAGGTCGAGCGCCTGCGCTACTTCGTGTCGCGCAACTGCTTCGATATCGAAGGGCTGGGCGGCACGCACATCGAGAATTTCTTCAACGACGGGCTGCTCAAGGTGCCGGGAGACATCTTCCGTCTGCGCGAGCACGAATCGGACATCAGGAAGCGCGAGGGCTGGGGCGACCTTTCCGTGCGCAATCTCCTGGCCGCCATCGACGCGCGCCGCACCATCACGCTCGACCGGTTCATCAATGCGATCGGCATCCCCTTGATCGGCGAGGCCACGGCCAAGATCCTGGCGCAGGAATATGCCGATGCCGATTCCTGGCTGGCTGAAATGCTTGCGGCGGCACAGGAGCGCCAAGCGCATCCCGAGCCTGCAAAGAAGGAGAAGGCCGCGGGAACGGTCGGGCCGAGCTATGGCCGGCTGTGCAACGTCGAGCAGATCGGCGTCACCACGGCGGATGCGATGTGCGCCTTCTTCACCGAGGGGCACAATGTCGAGATCATCCGGGACCTGCTGAAGCAGCTTACGGTCCAGCCGGTCGAACGGCGCGTCATCGCCGCCGACGCGAAGCTCAAGGACAAGATCGTGGTCTTCACCGGCGAGCTCTCGACGATGACCCGCGAGGCCGCCAAGGCGCGGGCCGAGGAGCTGGGCGCCAAGGTCACGGATTCGGTCTCGAAAAAGACCAGCCTCGTCGTGGTTGGCGAGAATGCCGGCTCCAAGGCACGCAAGGCCGCGGAACTGGGCATCCAGACGCTGACCGAACAAGAGTGGGTCGAGCTTTCGGCTTGAGAAGACAAGAGAGGTGAAGGCTTTGAAGCTCGCTGAAGTGTTGCGGGCTCTATCGCCGGATGCGGGCATTCCCCGGATCGTACAGGGGTTTCGCGCTCGCGAGCGCCGGAACCCTCTCCCCCGCGACCTCGATCTCGAAGCGTGTGGCCAGGAGATCGGCATCCGTCATGCCGGGCTCGCAGGGAACGTATCCGAGCCCGATGGCCGCACCGAGATGATGTCCGTAGCCCCCGGAGGCCAGGTATCCCGCGAGCGCACCGTCCTTCAGGATCGGCTCGGCATGGTAGAGAAGGGGCTGCGCATCGAGGAGCTTGAACTGCAGCAACCGACGGCGGACGCCCTCCTGCTTCTTCGTGATGACGGCGCCGCGCCCCACGAAGTCGCCGAACCGGCCGGCGCGCTTGTCGATCTTCACCGCGAACCCGAGTCCCGCTTCCAGGACATGGTCTTCGTCGCTGATGTCGTGGCCGAAGTCGCGATAGGCCTTCTCGAGCCGCAATGAGTTCATGGCGTGCACGCCGGCCAGTCGGAGGCCGTGCGCTCCCCCGGCTTCGACCAGCAGGTCGAAGATTTGCCGCGCAAATTCGGTCGGCATGTAGAGTTCCCAGCCCAGTTCGCCCACATAGGTGATGCGGTGCGCGCGCACGAGCGCCATGCCGAGTTCGATCGTGCGGGCGGTGCCGAACGGGAAGGCCGCATTCGACAGGTCGGCCGTCGTCAGCGACTGCAGGAACTCGCGAGAGCGCGGGCCCATGACGGCGAGGCAAGCCTCGCCGCTCGTGACGTCGAGGGCGGTGCAATGGGCCTCCGGCGGAATGTGCCGCCTGAGCCAGGCAAAGTCGCGTGTGACCGCTGCGGCGGCAGTGATGACCAAGAAAGAGTCTGCGTCGAGCCGGGTGACGGTGAGGTCGGCCTCGATCCCGCCGCGCTCGTTCAGCCACTGCGTGTAGACGATGCGGCCCGGCTCGACGGCGATGTCGTTGGCCGAGAGACGCTGCAATACCGCCTCGGCGTCGCGGCCCTCGACGCGGAACTTCCCGAAGGCGCTCATGTCCAGCATGCCGAGCCCGGTGCGGACGGCGCGATGTTCCTCGGCCGAATAGTCGAACCAGTTCTGCCGCTGCCACGAGTAGCGATAGGCCGGCGGCACCCCTGGCTCGCGCCGGTCGGCCGGCTCGAACCAATGCGCGCGTTCCCAGCCTGCGGTCTCGCCGAAGCAGGCGCCTCGCTCCTTGAGTCGCTCGTAGAAGGGCGTGTGGCGCACGCCGCGGGCGGTCGTGAACTGCCGGTACGGGAAGTGGTCGGCGTAGAGCAGTCCCAGCGTCTCCGTCACCCGCGCCTCGATGAAGGACCGGGTCGACTGGTAGGGAAAGGTCCGTCGTACGTCGACGTCCCACAGGTCGAAGGGCGGGGCGCCGCCCACGATCCATTCGGCCAACGCCTTGCCGGCGCCACCCGCGGACTGGATACCGACTGAATTGAAGCCGCAGGCGACGAAGAAGTTCCTCAGGTCGGGGGCTTCGCCCAAGAGGTAGCGGTCGTCATGGGTGAAGCTTTCGGGGCCGTTGAAGAACGTATGGATGCCGGTCTTCTCCAGCACCGGCATGCGCCGCGTCGCCATCTCCAGGATGGGCGCGAAGTGGTCGAAATCCTCCGGCAACTGGTCGAAGCAGAAGCTCTCGGGGATACCGCCGGTCGCCCACGGCTTGGCGACGGGTTCGAAGGCGCCGAGCAGGATCTTGCCGGCATCCTCCTTGTAGTAGGCGCATTCGTCGGGCACCCGCAGCACCGGCAGGGTGCGCGACAGCCCAGGGACCTGTTCCGTGACGATGTAGAAATGCTCGCAGGCCTGCAGCGGCAAGGAGACCCCGGCCATGCCGCCGACCGCTCTGCCCCACATGCCGGCGCAGTTGACGACGAATTCGGCCTCGATCGCGCCCGTGTCCGTGGTGACACCGGTCACGCGGTCGCGCGCCTTCGTGATCCCGGTGACCCGCGTGTTTTCGAAGATCTTCACGCCGAGCTGGCGTGCCCCTTTGGCCAGCGCCAGAGCGATGTTCGTCGGATCGCCTTGGCCATCCTTCGGCAGTGTCACGGCACCGACCACACCCTCGACGTTGAGGAGGGGGTGGAGTGCGACGGCCTCGGCGGCCGAGATCGTCTCGATCTCGACGCCGAAGGAACGTGCCATGGAAGCGCCGCGCCTGAGCTCCTCCAGGCGCTCGCCGGTGAGGGCGACGGTCAGCGAACCGTTGCGCTTGAAGCCGGTCGCCAGGCCGGTTTCCTCTTCGAGCCGGCCATAGAGTTCCTGGCTGTACTTGGCGAGCCTCGTCATGTTGGAGGTCGCGCGCAGCTGGGCGATCAGGCCCGCCGCATGCCAGGTGGTGCCCGAGGTGAGCTGCTTGCGCTCCAGCAGGACGATGTCGCTCCAGCCGAGCTTGGCCAAGTGATAGGCGACCGAACAGCCGATGACGCCGCCACCGATGATGACGACGCGGGCGTGACTTGGCAGTGTGTTCAAGAGTGTGTCCCGATCTGGAGAAGGCAGGCGCCGAAGGTCCCATCGAGCGTGGCGCGGTCGACGCAGCCGGCCCGTCCGATCACGACGAGCTCCGCGCCGATGACACCGGGCGCTTCCTCGAGCGGATCGAGGCTGACGACCTCGCCGGCTCGGTGCAGCGCGACCCGCTGGCCGGTGTCCGTGGTGACGATGCCTTTCACACGGACGATGCCGGCAGGCAGGCCGGCAACGACGGCGGCCAGGGCTTCGATGTCGACCGGCCGTGTGGTTTTCCAATGATGAGTTTCGAAACGGGCGGCGGCGTCCGAGTGGCTGGCAACGCAGACGGGCGGGCCGCCGTGCCGCGAACGGACGGTGGCAAACAGGTCCCTGGCCTCCACCCGGCCCCGTTGGATTTCGATCAGGCGGGCGCCCGGCACCTGCGCGGCGGCAAAGGAGCGCGACTCCTTCAGGTCAGCCGGAGTGGTGAGATCGGCTTTGGTCAGGACGATGAGGTCGGCGGCGGCAAGCTGTCGGCGTACCAGGCTGCCCACGAACTTGTCGCGCGCGCGGGCCCGCACTGTGGCGGCGTCGGCCACCACCACGGTGGTGCCGCGCGACAGTCCGGGCGATTGCGCCAGCGCCGCGACGCGGGCGGGATCGGCGACGCCGCTCGCCTCGATCACGATCTGCTCGTAGCGGTCGGCGCGGCCGGCGAATCGATCGAGCGCCATCGCGAGATCGCCGGCGACCGAGCAGCAGGCGCAGCCGTTTGCCAGGGTGACGACATCGTCGTCGCGCGACACGATCAGCTTCTCGTCGATCGAGATCGCGCCGAAATCGTTCACCAGCACGCCGATTCTGAGCCCGTGGTCGCCGGCCAGCAGGCCGTTGACCAGCGTCGTCTTGCCGGCGCCGAGATAGCCGCCGATGGTCGTGACGGGAACCGGGGTCATCTCTTGCCCAGCGGATAGGGCTGGCCCTCGAAGACGGTGCCCCAGATGGGGATATCGCGCAGGTCCAGCGGCGCGACCTCGAAGGGATCGGCCTCGAGAACGGTGAAGTCGGCCTTCTTGCCGCTGCAGATGCTGCCGATCTCGTGTTCGAGGCCTATGACGTAGGCCGCATTGATGGTAATGGCCTGCAGGGCCTCGTCGAGCGTGACGCGCTCCTGCGGACACAGAACGTCGCCGGCCGCATTGACGCGGTTGAGAGCGATCCAGGCATTCTGCAGCGGTCGGGCGGGCGCCATCGTGAAATCGGAATGAAGGGCGAAGGGGACGCGGTTGCGCGAGAGCGAACCCAGACGGACCATCTGGCTCGCCCGTTCATGTCCCACGCCCCGCCGTGCATAAATGTCGCTCAACTCGTAGACATAGTACGGGTTGGCCGAGACGAGGGCGCCGAGATCGGCGATGCGCCGCGCCTGCGCCGGCGTCGATATCCCGAAATGCTCGATCGTGAAGCGGTGGTTCACGCGCGGGCGTTCCCACTGGAGCTTCTCCAGCGTGTCGAGTGCCAGCTCGACGCCGAGATCGCCCGTGCAATGGACGTGGATCACGTAGCCGTCGTTCCACAGCGCGCGAGCCGCCTGTTCGAAGGCCTCGGGCGCCATCAGCCATTCGCCGTCGTGACCGTCGATATAGCCGGGACCGCCCAGCTGCATGAGCTGCGAGAAGAAGGCGCCGTCGGTGAACAGCTTGACGTGTCTGCCGAAACGCAGACGGCGCGTGTTGCGCCCGGGGAGCGCAGGAAGCTGCTCCAAACGCACGCCTGTGCCCGCAAAGGCCACATGCGGCACGAATTCGACCCGGAACGGCGTGTCGTCATTGTCGAAGGCGGCGACCGAGCCGGCCCACTCGGCCTCCGCGTCGAAGATGCCGAACGCCATGTCGCCGACCGTCGTATGGCCGCCGAGATGGATGACCTCGGCGGTGCGCTTCATCGCCGGCCCCCGACGCTGCTGCGACAGGAGGTAGGCGGAGAGCTTCGCGCGCACGAAGCGGTTGCCGGCCTCGTAGAAATGGCCGCGGTCGATATCGACCTGATGGGCGCCCCGCAGCTTCTCCCGGTCGAGCTCGAAATAGTCCACGGCGGCGTCGTTCATGATCGTCTCATGGAACGACCGGTGGACGAGGATCAGGGGACGCGTCCTCGAGATGGCGTCGAGATCCTGAAGCCAGATCTCGCCGTGCCAGTCGCGATGGTAGCCCCAGGTGAAGAGCGGCTCCCTGGGATCGGGATTCGCCTCATGCAGCTCCCTGAGGCGCGCCAGGAAGGCCTCGCGCGTCCGCACCGGTGCGACCGTGCGGTCGGGCAGCTGCCATTCCATGGCGGTGATGAACTCGCACTGGAGAAGATACGCGGCCATGGAGGGATGGAGGTGCGGATCGATGAAGCCCGGCATCAGCACGTGCTTCTCGAAGGTCCGGTCGATCGTGTGAGCATGCGCCTCGAGCCACGGTCGCAGCGTTTCGAGGCTGCCGACCTCGACGATCGAGCCATCGCGAACGGCGACGGCCGTCGCCTCGGGCATCGATGGTTCCATGGTCCGGATCTTGCGGGCGACGAAGACGGTAATTCTCGACATGAGCTGCACCCCCGACGGATGGCCGGCCGGCCCACCGCGCAGATAGTGTAGGGCAGCGTCGATGCCGGTATGTATACTTTTGGGCCAGATCCGTGTCTGATTCGGCCGGAGCCTTCTCGATGCCGCCTCTCTCTCCCAAGCGTGCCACTGCGCCCAGCGCCGAGCTGCTGCCGAGCCCGATCGTGGTCCTGCTGATCCCGCAGTTCACCTCGATCGCACTGTCGTCGATCATCGAGCCGCTTCGAATCGCCAATCGCTACGTCTCACGATCGTACCGATGGGTGCTCGCATCGGCCGATGGCGAGCCGGTGCCCGATCGCAACGGGGTCAAGGTCGCGGTCGACAGCGCGCTGGCCGATGTCGGCGGCGTCGGCACCCTTCTGGTGGTGGCCGACGCCCAGCCGACACGCCGGCTGGAGCGGGCCATCCTGCCCACCTTGCGGCGGCTGGCCCGCGCCGGCGCGACGATCGGCGGTGTCGATACCGGTCCTTTGATCCTGGCGCGCGGCGGTCTCCTCGACGGACTCTCGGCGACCGCCCATTGGGAAGTCCTCCAGACGTTCCGCGAGCGGTTCCCGAGGGTGAACGTCACCGAGCGCCTGTTCGAGGTCGGCCAGAGACGCTGCACCTGCGCCGGCGGTTCGGCGGCGCTCGATCTCGTCCTCAAGGACATCGAACTCCGGTTCGGCAGCCAGCTCGCCCTTAGAGTGTCGGAGCATTGCATGCACGGGCTGCCGCGCCCGGCCGCGGCGGCACAGCGGGATCTGCCCGGTGCGGCGGGGACGCGGCACGGGCGCAAGCTGGCGCGCGCCATGCAGATGCTGGAAGCCGACGGGACCCAGCTCACGCGCATGGACGCGGTCGCGCAGTCGATCGGTGTGTCGCGGCGCCAGCTCCAGCGCATCTTCACCGAAAAGCTCGCGACCAGCCCGGCGCGGTTCCGCCGCAAGGTCCGGCTCGACCGGGCGCACCAGATGCTGGCCAACGCCGAAGCGTCGGTGACCGAAGTCGCGATGGCGACCGGCTTCAAGTCGCGGTCCTATTTCTGGCGCTGCTATCGAAAGGAGTTCGGCCGGCCGCCCAGCAGCGACAAGCGTTGAGGCGTTTTTGGCGCAAAAGGAGACGTCTTCTGCCGAAACGTGCACGTTTGCGGGACGTGTGAAGCTATCGTTTCAGCCACCGGCACAGGGTGAGGGACAAGCCATGCGGCAGGCGATAGCGGCTTTCATAGCGTCACTTGCCATCGGGTCAGCGATCGCGGTGCCCGCTGCGGCGCAGGAACCCCGGCGCGGTGGCACCCTGGTCATGGGCCAGTCGACGGGCACCACCAGCTTCAACAACGCCGTCGGGTCGGGAACCGGCATCATGGTGCCGGGCGCACAGATCTTCGCCAGCCCGGTGATGCACGACGAAAAGTGGAATCCCAGGCCGTACCTCGCGGAGGCGTGGGAACTCTCGCCCGATTCCCTCTCGATGACGCTGCATCTGCGCAAGGATGCCTTGTTCCATGACGGCAAGCCGGTCACTTCGGAGGACGTCGCCTTCTCGATTCTGACGATCCGCGACAACCATCCGTTCAACACGATGCTGGCGCCCGTCGATCGCGTCGACACGCCCGATGCCGCCACCGCCATCATCCGCCTCAAGCATCCCCATCCGGCGCTGCTGTATGCGATGGGCCCGCCGCTGATGCCGATCCTGCCCAAGCACATCTATGGCGACGGCCGGCCGATCAAGACCCATCCGAACAACAGCAAGGATGTCGTGGGCTCCGGCCCGTTCAAGCTGGTGGAATTCAAGCCGGGCGACCAGATCGTTCTCGAGCGGTTCGACAGGTTCTTCATCAAGGACCGCCCCTATCTCGACCGCATCATCCTGAAGACCTATCCCGACTCGCAGACCTCGATCCTCGAACTCGAGGCGGGGCGGCTGCTGCTGCAGCCCTTCTTCAACCGGGTGCTCGAACTGGATCGCGCCAAGGCCAATCCGCAGCTCGTCATCACCAACGAAGGTTATGCCGCGGTGGGCGGCATCAACTGGCTGCTCTTCAACAACAAGCGCAAGCCGTTCGACGACGTGCGGGTCCGACAGGCCTTCGCCTATGCCATCGACCGCGACTTCATCGTCAAGGCGCTGCACAAGGGCCTTTCGAAGGTGGCGACCGGTCCGATCCACAGCGGCTTTCCGCAGTACTCGTCGGATGTCACGAAGTATTCGCTCAATCTCAAGAAGGCCGAGGAACTGCTGGACGCCGCCGGCCTCAAGAAGGGACCGGACGGGATCCGCGTCAAGGTGACGTGCGACTATTATCCGGGTGACGAGGACGGACAGAAGCGACTGGCCGAGTACATGAAGCCGGCGCTGAAGAAGATCGGCATCGAGGTCGAGGTCCGTGCACCCGCCGACTTCGCGGCCTGGGCCAAGCGCATGGCGACCAAGGATTTCGACATCAGCATGGACGCGGCCTTCGCCTGGGGCGATCCGGTGATCGGCGTCAACCGCACATACCTGTCGAGCAACATTCGGCCCCTGGTCTTCACCAACAACGCCCAGTACGAGAATCCCAAGGTCGATGAACTGCTCGACGCCGCCGGCCGCGAGCCGGATGCCGCCAAGCGCAAGGCCCTCTATGGCGAGTTCCAGAAGATCGTCACGGCGGATCTGCCGCTCTTCTGGCTGACCGAGCTGCCCTACCACACGATCTACAACAAGCGGGTCCATAATCCCCCGACGACGATCTGGGGGACGGCCTCGCCGATGCTGGACGTCTGGCTCTCCGAGAAATAGGCGCAGCGTGGGGCTGATCCTCTTCATGGCGCGGCGCCTGCTCTACGCCGCGATCCTCGTGATCGGGGTTCTGGTCCTGAGCTTCCTGCTGATCCGGCTGGCGCCGGGCGATCCCGTCGACACGCTGGCCGGACAGATGGGCGGGATGACGGAAGAGATCCGGGCCGGCCTGCGCAGCGAATACGGACTAGACAAGCCCACGCTGGTGCAGCTCGGCATCTATCTCGAGCGCTTTGCTTCGGGAAACCTCGGCTACTCCTATTTCTTCAACCTGCCGGTCCTGTCGCTGATCCTCCAGCGGCTGCCCGCGACCCTGCTGCTCGTGCTGACGGCGCTGGTGGTGGCG
>CAZPOS010000038.1:4750-29012 GCA_964588065.1 uncultured Reyranella sp. | reverse complement strand
ACATCGCCGAGGTGACCACCGCCGTCGCGACCGGCGACCTCTCCAAGAAGATCACGGTCGACGTGCGCGGAGAGATCCTTCAGCTGAAGGATACGATCAACACGATGGTGGATCAGCTGAACGGCTTCGCCGGCGAGGTGACCCGCGTCGCCCGCGAGGTCGGCACCGAGGGCAAGCTGGGCGGACAGGCGCAGGTGCCGGGCGTCGCCGGCATCTGGAAAGACCTCACCGACAACGTCAACCTGCTGGCCGCCAACCTCACGACGCAGGTCCGCAACATCGCCGAGGTGACCACCGCCGTCGCGACCGGCGACCTCTCCAAGAAGATCACCGTCGACGTGCGCGGCGAGATCCTTCAGCTCAAGGAGACCATCAACACCATGGTCGACCAGCTGAACGGCTTCGCCGGCGAGGTGACGCGCGTCGCCCGCGAGGTCGGCACCGAGGGCAAGCTGGGCGGCCAGGCGCAGGTCCCCGGCGTCGCCGGCACGTGGAAGGACCTCACCGGCAACGTGAATCTCCTGGCGGCCAACCTCACCACCCAGGTCCGCGCCATCGCCGAAGTGGCGACGGCGGTCACCAAGGGCGATCTGACGCGCTCGATCCAGGTCGATGCGCTGGGCGAGGTGGCGGAGCTCAAGGACAAGCTCAACACCATGATCGACAACCTCCGTCTCACGACGGAGCGCAACACCGAGCAGGACTGGCTGAAGACCAACCTCGCCAAGTTCACCAACATGCTGCAAGGCCAGCGCGACCTCGGAACCGTCGGACGGCTGATCCTGAGCGAGCTGACGCCGCTCGTGAACGCGCACCAGGCAGTGATCTATCAGACGGTCGACGACGGAAAGTCCCGGCTGCGCCTGCTTTCCGTCTATGCCGATGCGATGGGCGACGGGCATCCCGAAACCTTGCGTGTCGGCGAGGGCCTGGTCGGCCAATGCGCGGCCGACGGCCGGCCGATCCACATATCGGCCATGCCGGACGCCGCGCGCCCGATCACCTCCGGCCTGTACAGCGCCCCGCCCAGGAGCCTCATCGTCCTGCCCGTGCTGTTCGAGGGTCAGGTCAAGGCCGTGATCGAGCTGGCCTCGCTCAGCACCTTCACCGACCTGCAGATCGCCTTCCTCGAACAGCTCACCGCGTCGATCGGCATCGTGCTGAATTCGATCGAGGCTACGATGCAGACCGAAAGCCTGCTGCAGCAATCGCAGACCCTGGCGGGCGAGCTGCAGAGCCAGCAGAGCGAGTTGCAGCAGACCAACGAGCAGCTCGAGCAGAAGGCCGCCCAGCTCGCCGAACGCAACGCCGAGGTCGAGCGCGCCAACCAGGAGATCGAGCAGGCGCGGCGCGCGGTCGAGGAGAAGGCCTCGGAGCTGGCGCTCACCTCGCGCTACAAGTCGGAGTTCCTGGCCAACATGAGCCACGAGCTGCGCACGCCGCTCAACTCCATCCTGATCCTGGGCCAGCAGCTCGCGGAGAATCCCGACGGCAACCTGGCGCCGCGGCAGGTCGAGTTCGCCCGCACCATCCATGGCGCCGGCACCGACCTGCTGAACCTCATCAGCGACATCCTCGACCTGTCGAAGATCGAATCCGGCACCGTTACCGTCGAGGCCGAAGAGATCTACTTCGCCAACGTGCTCGAATCGGTCGCGCGTCCATTCCGCCACCAGGCCGAGTCGCAGGGCCTCGCCTTCGAAGTCGAGATCGACCCCCGGCTCGGCCGGTCCATCGTCACCGATTCCAAGCGCCTGCAGCAGATCCTGAAGAACCTGCTTTCGAACGCCATGAAGTTCACCGCCGAGGGCAGCGTGCGCCTGCGCGTGGCGCCGGTGACCGCCGGATGGCGCTCCGACAACGTTGCCCTGAATCAGGCGAGTGCGGCGGTTGCCTTCGAGGTCACCGACACCGGTGTCGGCATCCCGGCCGAGAAGCAGAAGATCGTGTTCGAGGCCTTCCAGCAGGCCGACGCCAGCACCAGCCGCAAGTATGGCGGCACCGGCCTCGGGCTTGCGATCAGCCGCGAGCTGGCGAGCCTGCTGGGCGGCGAACTCGCGCTGCGCAGCACCCCGGGCCTCGGCAGCACGTTCACGCTCTACCTGCCGATGATGTACACCGGCCCGCGCACGGCCGTGCGCCAACCCGCGGCGAGCCCGGGAGCGCAGCCGCTGGCGTCCGTTGCCTTGCCGGAACATCTCGCGGACCAATTCCCCGACGATCGCCACGAGCTGCAGCCGGGCGACCGCGTGCTGCTGGTCGTCGAGGACGATGCCAACTACGCCGGAATCCTGGTCGATGCCGCGCATGCGGCCGGGCTGAAGGCCGTGGTGACGGGGCGAGGTTCCGAAGCGCTCGACCTCGCGCTCCAGTACAAGCCCGTTGCCGTGTCATTGGACGTGTTCCTGCCGGACATGCTGGGCTGGAACGTTCTCAGCCAGTTCAAGCGCACGCTGGAGACACGCCATATACCGGTGCAGATCCTGACCATGGACGAGGACCGCCAGCAGGGCCTGTCGCGCGGTGCCTTCTCCTATCTCAGCAAGCCCACCTCCACCGAAGGGCTCAACGCCGCGCTGGCGCGCATCAACGACTATGTCCGGCCGCGCCGCAAGAAGCTGCTGATCGCGGAGGACGACGAGGCGGAGCGTTCGAGCATCGCCGCCTTGCTCGATCATCCCGATGTCGAGATCGCCATGGTCGCGTCGGGGCGCGAGGCCCTCGAGAGGCTGCGGGCCGGCCGCCACGACTGCATGGTGCTCGACCTGCGGCTGCCGGACATGTCGGGTTTCGAGGTACTCGAGTCCCTGCAGGCCGACCCGTCGCTGGCCGATCTGCCGGTCGTGGTGTTCACCGGCCGCGACCTGAGCGCCGAGGAGGAAGGCCGGCTGCATTCGATGGCGCGCAGCATCGTGGTCAAGGGCGCCGCCTCGCCCGAGAGATTGTTCGACGAGACCTCCCTGTTCCTCCATCACGCGGCGGCGGCGCTGGCGCCTGAAAAGCAGCGGATGCTGGAGAGGCTGCATGGCTCCGACGAAGTTCTCGCCGGCCGCACCGTGCTGGTGGTCGACGACGACGCCCGCAACATCTTCGCCCTGTCGAGCGCGCTGGAGCGGCGCGGCATGCGGGTACTGACCGCGACGACCGGCGCCGAGGCGATCTCAATTCTCGAGAGCTCGCCTGACATAGCGATCGTGCTGATGGACATCATGATGCCCGACATGGACGGCTACGAGACCATGACCCTGATCCGCAGCAAGCCGGCCCTGCGCCGCCTGCCCATCCTCGCCCTCACCGCCAAGGCGATGAAGGGAGACCGCGAGAAGTGCCTGGAAGCGGGCGCCTCCGACTATCTCGCCAAGCCGGTGAACACCGAGCAGCTCTTCTCTGCGCTGCGCCTCTGGCTGCATCGCTGACCTTGGCCCAGGCATCAGGCTCCATGGACAAGGTCAACATCCTGCTGATCGACGATCAGCCGGCGAAACTGCTGAGCTACGAGGTCATCCTCGGCGAGTTGGGCGAGAACCTGGTAAAGGCGAACTCGCCGCACGAGGCGCTCGGCCTGCTGCTCAAGCTGGACGACGTCGCGGTCGTGCTGATCGACGTCGTCATGCCGCAGATCGACGGGTTCCAGCTCGCGGCCATGATCCGCGAGCATCCGCGCTTCCAGAAGCTCGCCATCATTTTCGTGTCGGCGGTGCAGATCGCCGAGACCGATCATCTGCGCGGCTACGAAATCGGGGCCGTCGACTATGTCACGGTCCCCGTGGTGCCCGAGGTGCTGCGCGCGAAGGTCCGGGTCTTCATCGAGCTGTACCGCAAGACCCGCGAACTCGAGGCGATGAACAGGGAACTCGAGAAGCGTGTCGCCGAACGCACCGCCGCGCTGGAGGCGCAGACCGAGCAGCTGCGACGCAGCGAGGAGCGACGCTCGATCGCCCTCAGCGCCGGCGACATGGGATCGTGGGAAGTCGACCTCGTCTCGGGTCGTGTCGAGTGGGACGACGGACCCTATCGTATCTTCGGCGTCGACCCCGCGCTGTTCACGCCCACGATCGAGCGCATCGAGGCGATGATCCACCCCGAGGATCGCGAAAGGAATTCGACGGGGGCGGTCGTCGCCACCGGTGCCAGCCGCTTCAAGGTCGAGTTCCGGATCATCCGACCCAGCGGCGAGGTCCGCTGGTGCTTCGGGGCGGGGGTGGTCTCGCGCGACGCCAACGGCACGGCCTTGCGCATGAACGGTGTCACCGTCGACATCACCGAGCGCAAGCGCGCCGAGGAGCGACAGCTGGTGCTGGCGCGCGAGGTGGATCATCGCGCCAAGAATATGCTGGCCGTGGTCCTGTCTGTACTGCGTCTCACCAAGGCCAGGAGCACGCCCGAGTTCGTCTCGACGGTCGAGGGCCGCATCCATGCACTCGCCGCCACGCATAACCTCCTGTCGGCGACCCGCTGGCAGGGGGCCAATCTCAGCCAGATCGTCGAAGAGGAGCTGGCGCCCTATCGCACCGACCATCGCCAGCGCATCGAGTCCGGCGGCCCGCCCGCCATGCTGCTGCCGGCGACCGCGCAGGCCGTGGCCCTCGCGGTGCACGAGCTCGCCACCAATGCGGCCAAGTACGGCGCGCTATCGACCGAAACCGGCCATCTGCGGCTCGTCTGGAAACTCGACGACCAGGCGCTGGTCGTCGACTGGGTCGAGACCGGTGGGCCGCCCGCGGTGGAGCCGAAATCGCTGGGCTTCGGCCTGTCGATCGTGCGCTCCTCGATCGAGGCGCAGTTCCGCGGCGGCGTGTCCTACGACTGGCGGCCCGAGGGACTGCATTGCCGTCTGTCCATCCCGCGCGCTCAGATCGTCGGTCCGGCGCCTGCTCAGGAGCCCGAAGCGGACGGACCGCGCGAGGTGCCGAGCCGACGCTCCCGCAGTCTCGCCGGCCGGCGACTTCTCATGGTCGAGGACGAGGTGCTGGTCGGCATGATGGCCAAGCGCATCCTCGAAGATCTCGGCGCCACCGTTCTGGGCCCCTATGGCGGCCTTGCCGACGGACTGGCAGCGGCGCGCAGCGAGCGATTCGACGGAGCGCTCCTCGACTTCAACCTCGCAGGCGAGTACGCCGACCCGCTGGCCGACCTCCTGATCGCGCGGGGCGTCCCCTTCGTCTTCGTCACCGGCTATCAGCGAGACAGCATCGACCGGCGCTATGCCAACGTTCCCGTCCTGCCCAAACCGCTCGAAGCGGAAAGCCTCGAACGCGTGCTGGTGTCCCTGCTCGACCCGCCGTCGCGCGTGAAGGCCGACGCTTAGGCGCTTGCCAAACCGGGCAAAGTCAGGGCGGTTCCCCGCGTAATCGAGGTCTGCGCCTTCAACTTTCGCGACGTCCAGCCGTTATCACCGCTCAATTCGGAGGTGATGACATACATGGCGAGAGACATTCGAACTATGCCCAAAGGCCTGATTGCGCCGCTTACCCAGGCCGCTCTTGCTTCGTTGCGTGCGCTGGCCGAAGGCACGGCCGCATCGATGCCCGAAGAGCATCGCGCACGCCTTCTTCACTTGTCCCTGATCGAGACCAGCCCGGAAGGGGATGCGATCACGGCGCTCGGCCGCGAGCGCCTCGTTTCCGACCGCTAGTAGTTGCCCGCCATCGCCGTGACGCAGCCGGGGTCGACGGCTGCCTTCGCGATCTTCAGGAAGGTTTCCAGCGGGCACGCATTGTTGACCTGATCGGCCGAGCACGCCGGCAACGCCACCTGCACCATCCCCGGCGGATCGCGATAGTTCAGCGGCGCGCGACGGCGCATCTCGTCCAGTGTCTGCGCATAATAGGCAACGCGCACATAGCGCTTTCCGTTCGCGACGTCCCGGAACTGCTCGAACGCCAAGGCGCCGCCAGGCGAGGCTTCGCCGGGCAGGAAGCCCGGGATCTGCCAGGTCAGGTCGAGCAAGGCCGCGAGATTGTGGATGTTGCTCTCGTGCCCCACCAGGAATCCCAGCCGCACGGGCTGGCCGGTGGCGGCATGGCCGGGGAAACTATGACCGTTCACCAGGATCGCGCCGATCAGAGTGAGAAGATTCGACCCGCGCTGCTGGGCGATGGTCTTCGTCTTCTGGGTCAGGTCCTGGTCCAGCTGATGCAGCGTCAGGAGTTCGCGCAAAGTTGCGTCATGCGCGAGGCGCCCCCAGGCGACCTGATCCTTGGGCATCCCTTCTGCCGATTGCATGAGGAAGTTTTCAGCCGCCGTCGAGGCATAGCCCAGGGGTCCACGCAGCCGCACGCCGTCCTCCGTCCCCCCGACGATTCCGTTTGCAGTGCCGGCTTCGCCACAGCTGCCGCCGCCGGCTCCCTTGGACGCATCAGCCGGACAGAGTACGGACTGCATCATGGACAGCGACGTCGCGTAGTCGCGCTGCACCGAGGCGAAGCTGCCACCCAGACGGGACATGATGGCTGCCCGGTTGGCCGCGAGATCCATCGGACAGGACGCGGTCGGCTGCGGATTGAAGAGGGGATCCGGTACCGTGAAGTTGGCCTGGTTGCGCAGGGGCAGATTGGCGCAGCGCGGATACATGCCGGCCAGCAGCGCGGCGCCCGACGTCCGCGTCCGCTGCGAAAGGTCGGTCCAGGCCGCGACCGTGCCGACGGCCGGGCAATCGTCCGCCTGGACCAGTCCACGACCGCCGTAGAGAACGCGGTAGTAACCACCCATCAGGCGCATGAGCTCTTCGCCGCGGGGCGACAGGAAGCCGGGCTCGACAGGCCAGGTCGGCCACGGCGTCGCACTGTACTTGTCGAGTTCCTCGTTGGCGGCCGTCGGCGAGCGCACGCCGTGCCGGTTCACCAGGACCGCTCGTTCGATCTGCCAGCCGGGCGGCGTCGGCAGGATTTCGGCGCTGGCCGGCATCGTGGCGGCCAGAAGCGAGGCAACGAGGACGACGGAAAAAACGCGAATGCTCATGATACTCCCCCGGAGGCCGCACTATGCCGCCTCCGGGTCCCGTGCGTCATCCATTCCGTGCTAGAATTCCTCCGATGCCTGTTCAGTGGACGATCTCGCATACCGACCGGCTGGTCGTCGCCGTCGCCCAGGACAGGGTGACGGTGAGCGACATCGAGCGCTATTTCGCGGGCGTCACCGCCGAGGGTGCGATGGGCTATCGCAAGATTTTCGAGATCACCCACACACCCGAAGCGCTGAGCGACGAGAACCTGCGGGCGCTGGGCGCCAGAGTCATGCTCTATGCCCAGCACGGCCAGGTCGGACCGCTGGCGATCGTCGCCGCGTCCGATACGAGCTTCGGACAGGCGAAGAGCTTCGCCGCCGCCGCCACGGCCCGCCGGCCCCTCGCGATCTTCCGAGAACTGCACCTCGCGCGGCAGTGGCTGGACGCCCAGCCCATGCCGGATGGCTGAGCCGGAACCCGCACCCCGCCGCCGGGGTTGAGCCGGGATGCCTTCACCGTCGACGATCGGCGCCAGCTCGTTTCGCGAGCGGCTCGGCGCGCTCCGGAACCTGCGCCCCTTCCTCGCCATGGTCTGGGCGACCAGCCCCGCTCTTGCGGCGTCGACGATCGTGCTGCGCCTGATACGGGCCCTGCTGCCGGTCGCGACACTCTACGTCGGCAAGCTGATCATCGACGATGTCGTGATGCTGGTGCAGCTCGCGGACAAGCCGGCGACGCTGCAGCAATGGCTGGACAGCGGCCATCTCAACCGGCTCGGCCTGCTGCTCGGCGCCGAGTTCGCGGTGGCGGTGCTGGCCGACGTGCTGGGCCGCATCGTCGCGCTGCTCGACGGGCTGCTGGCCGAGCGGGTCAGCACCAGTTCAAGCGTGCGGCTGATGGAGCATGCCGCGACGCTCGACCTCGAGGACTTCGAGGATGCCGAGTTCCAGGACCAGCTGGAGCGGGCGCGCCGCCAGACCAGCGGCCGCATGACCCTGATGAGCCAGCTGTTCTCGCAGGCCCAGGATCTCGTGACGGTGGCGAGCCTCGCCGCCGGCCTGATCGTCTTCGCGCCCTGGCTGATCGTGCTGCTGCTGGTGGCGCTGGTCCCCGCCTTCCTGGGCGAGGCGCATTTCAACGCCAAGAGCTACTCGCTCGACTTCGGCCGCACCCCCGAGCGCCGCGAACTCGACTATCTCCGCCAGACCGCGGCCAGCGTGGAGACGGCCAAGGAAGTGAAGATCTTCGGCCTGAACGATTTCCTGATCGATCGCTATCGCCGGCTCGCCGCCTCCTTCTACGACGCCAACCGCCGGCTCGCCCTGCGCCGCGCCGGCTGGGGCGCGCTGTTCACGACGATCGGCACGATCGGCTACTACTTCGCCTACGCCTACATCGCCTGGCGCACCCTGACCGGCGAATTCTCGGTCGGCGACCTGACGTTCCTGGCCGGCTCGTTCCGCCGCCTGCGCACCCTGCTCGAATCGCTGCTGAGCGGCTTCTCCTCGGTGGCGGGCCAGGCGCTCTATCTCGACGACCTCTTCTCCTTCTTCGCGGTCCGGCCGGAGATTCATTCGCCGGCCAATCCCCTGCCCTTTCCCAAGCCCATTCGTGAAGGCTTCGTGTTCGAGGATGTCGGTTTCATCTACCCCGGCGCCGAGCGCTGGGCGGTGCGCCATCTCTCCTTCACCCTGAAAGCCGGCGAGGTGGTGGCGCTGGTCGGCGAGAACGGCGCCGGCAAGACCACGCTGGTGAAGCTGCTGACCCGGCTCTACGACCCCGACGAGGGCCGCATCCTGCTCGACGGCCGCGACCTGCGTGACTACGGGCTCGACGAGCTGCGCGGCAGCATGGGCGTCATCTTCCAGGACTTCGTGCGCTACAATCTGCCGGCCGGCGACAATATCGCAGTGGGTCGCGTCGAGGCGCGCGACGATCATAAGCGCATCGCGCGCGCCGCCCGCCGCAGCCAGGCCGACGAGGTGATCGCGCGGCTGCCCCTTGGCTACGACCAGATGATCGGCAAGCGCTTCAAGAACGGCGTCGAACTGTCGGGCGGCGAATGGCAGAAGGTCGCGATTGCCCGCGCCTACATGCGCGAGGCGGAGGTCCTAATCCTCGACGAGCCGACCGCTGCGCTTGACGCCCGCGCCGAATTCGAGGTGTTCCAGCGCTTCAAGGAGCTGAGCCAGGGCAAGACCGCGGTGCTGATCTCCCACCGCTTCTCCAGCGTCCGCATGGCCGACCGCATCCTGGTGTTGGCCGACGGCAGGGTCGAAGCCCAGGGCACGCACGAGGAGCTGATGGCGCAGCAGGGCCGCTACGCCGAACTCTTCGAACTGCAGGCGGCGGGGTATCGTTGACCATGAAGATCGCCACCTTCAACGTGAACAACGTCAATCGGCGCCTGCCCAATCTGCTCGCCTGGCTGAAGCGCGCCAGGCCCGACATCGTCTGTCTGCAGGAACTGAAGGCAGCCGACGAGGCCTTCCCCGCAGCCGATCTGCGGCGGGCCGGCTATCATGCGGTCTGGCAGGGACAGAAGACCTGGAACGGCGTCGCCATCCTCGGACGCAGGGCTGAGCCGGTGCTGACGCGCAAGGGCCTGCCGGGCGACCGCAACGACAGGCAGAGCCGCTACATCGAGGCGGCGGTGAAAGGGCTGGTCGTGGGCTGCCTCTATGCACCCAACGGCAACCCCCGGCCCGGCCCGAAGTTCGACTACAAGCTCGACTGGCTGCGCCGCCTGCAGCGCCACGCGAAGTCACTCCTGAAGAGCGGCGCACCCGTGGTGCTGGCGGGCGACTACAATATCGTGCCGACCGATTTCGACATCTATTCGCTGCGCTCGTGGAAGGACGATGCGCTGGTCCAACCGGCGCCGCGCGCGGCCTTCGCGAAGCTGCTGGCGCAGGGCTGGACCGACGGCCTGCGCAGGCTCCATCCCGACGAGCCGATGTATACGTTCTGGGACTACAAGCGGCACCGCTGGGAACGCGATGCCGGCCTGCGACTCGATCATCTGCTGCTCAGCCCCGATCTCGCCGCGCGTCTGAAGCGCGGCGGCGTCGATCGGGACGAACGCGGGCGCGAGAGCCCGAGCGACCACGCGCCGGCGTGGATTGAACTGAAGTAGCGCGTGGTGGTTCGTTCTTCGGTGCTCCCGGACATTGCCAAAGGCAATGTCCTGCCGCTGCGGAGGCCGAGCTTCGCTCGGCCCTACATCGCCGGCGGAAGTTCCTTCAGGGCCTGCGTGGCGATCGGCATCATCTTCTCGCAGAAGTCCTTCTTGTTCTTCTCGGCTTCCTTTTCCATCGTGTCGTAGGTCTTGTCGAGTTTGCGATCGGCGATGTCGAGCTGCTTCTCGGCCCAGGCGATCCAGAACTCCAGTCGCGTCTCCTGCTCCTTCGACATGTCGAGGTCGCAGGTGTCCACGGCCACGGAAACGGCGTAGAGGCCGATCACCATCTTCTCGGCGTCTTCCTTGGTGAGCGTACTCTGGGCCGTGGCCGCCGCGAGTGGCATGACCAGCAACGCGAGCGAACAGGCGAACGCACGAACCATCGATATCTCCCCGGATTGCGGGCGCTGCATGAGGCAGCGCCCGCGATTGTCATGACCGGAGACTACTTCAGAGTCTTGTGAAGCGTAATCTCGGCGTTGAGCAACTTGGAGACCGGACAACCCTTTTCGGCCGCCTCGGCCAGCTTGTCGAAGGTCGCCTGGTCGAGGTTCGGCACCTCGGCCACGAGTGTGAGGGCCGACTTGCTGATCTTGAAGCCGGCACCGTCCTGATCGAGCGAGACCGCGGCCTCGGTCTCCAGCAGGGTCGGCGTGAAGCCGGCAGTCTGCAGCTGAAACGCCAGCGCCATGGTGAAGCAGCCGGCATGAGCGGCGGCTATCAATTCTTCGGGATTGGTGCCCTTCTCGCCCTGAAAACGCGTCTTGAACGAATAGGGCGTCTTGGACAGGACGCCGGAATCGCTGGTCAGGTCGCCGGTTCCGTCCTTGCCGGTGCCGCGCCATTCGGCCTTTGCCTTGCGGATCATTTTTCGTCTCCTTCGGGTGGTCGATGACGCACCATGCCCCGCCCGGATGACAGAAGCGATTCCTCCCTTCGTATAGGGCCCGCGGTCTGGACGGGCAGTGGTCTGTGCTATCCTTGCCTCCTGACGAGGAGTTCGATTCATGCGGGTGGTTTTCGCGGCGCTGGTGTCGGCGCTGCTTTTCATCGGAGTTGCGACCGGCTCATGGGCGCAGAACGGACTGGAGCGGTTCGAGAAGGAGATCAAGCCCCAGTTCGAGCTGAAGACGCTGCGTTACGCCGGCGCCGAGCCGCTCGGCACTGCGGGTTTCGTGCTGAAGGATGTGGTGGCCGTGGTGCCCGCCAATCCAGCGACAGGCGACAAGGAAAGCACTATCAAGATCGAGAAGGTGACGGTCGACGACCTCGACTTCGACCGCCTCCGGAAGGATTCCAAGGAAGATCTCGCACCGCGCTTCGCCAGGCTCCGGATGGAGGGCATGACCGGCGACGACGAGATGTTCACGGCGCTCGAACCCTATGGCGTCCCCAAGGTGCCGTTCGACATCGCTCTCGACTATCGCATCGACCCAGCCGCCAAGGTCCTGACGCTCACCCTGCTGGAGGTCACCCTGCGCGGCCAGGCGCGCCTCGCTCTGTCGATGATCGTCGACGGGGTGAGCGACGACACCGACATGGACACCGCCAAGGACGAGGGCCGGCTGCGCAGCGCCACCCTCACGATCGACGACAAACAGCTGCTGGACAAGCTCGTGCCGGCCCTTGCCAGCGAGGAAGGCATCAAACCCCAGGAACTGATCACCACCGCACTCGACGCGCTGGCCGGCTTCGCGCGGGCACAGACCGGCGAGACGCTGAAGGCGCTCGACGCCGTCGCCTCCTTCGTGGGCGACTGGAAGACGCCGGCCGGACCATTGGTGCTGGGCCTTAAGCCGACCAAGACGGCGGGCCTGGACGATCTCGACAAGATCATGGTGCCCGACGGGCTCTCGACCCTGTTCGGCTTCACCGCCAGCTATCCCGGTACGCGGAGCGGCGCTGCCAGGGCCGGCTCCAAGGGCAAGTAATCAATCAAGACGGGAATGGAGGAAACGAGATGAAACGGCGTACCCTTCTGGCCGGTGCGGCGATGCTGCCGCTCGGCCTTCCGGTCCGGGCCCAGGAGGCCTATCCGTCGCGGCCGATCACCATGATCGTGCCCTTCCCACCCGGCGGCGTGGCCGACATCACCGGCCGGCCGACGGCACACATCATGGGCAAGCTGCTCAAGCAGTCGGTGGTCGTCCAGAACAAGGGCGGTGCCGGCGGCTCGGTCGGCACAGCGCAGGCCGCGCGCTCGGCGCCCGACGGTTACACGCTCCTGATGGCGCTGTCCTCCATCTCGGTCCTGCCGGTGGCCGATCGATTGCAGGGGCGCGCGCCGGCCTACGAGCTCGACCAGTTCGCGCCGATCGCCCTGATCAGCGCCGATCCCACGGTCTTGGTCGTGCGCGAGGACGGTCCCTACAAGACGCTGAAGGATCTGGTCGATACCGCCAAGGCGAAGCCCGGGACGATCAACTACGGCTCATCGGGTGTCTACGGCACGCTGCACGTCGCGATGGAGATCTTCGCCGATGCTGCGGGCATCAAGCTGTTCCACATTCCCTACCAGGGCGGCGGCCCCGCGGTCGCCGCCCTGCTCGGCGGACAGATCGATGCGCTGGCCTCGGGCCCTTCCGCGGCGATCGGCCAGATCAAGGCCGGGAAGATGCGCGCGCTCGCGGTATGGGGTGACAAGCGGCTCGCGTCGATGCCCGACGTGCCCAGCATGAAGGAGCTGGGCTACGACGCGACCTTCTACATCTGGTCGGGCCTGTTCGCGCCCGCCGCCACGCCCGCGCCGATCCTCCTGACCCTGCGCGACGCCGTGCGCCGCACGGCCGAGGATCCCGAATTCAAGGAGGCCATGGCCAAGGTCGAGACCCCCATCGCCTATCTCGACGCGCCACAATTCAAGACCTTCCTCGACAAGGACGCGGCCCGGCTGAAGGTAGCGGTGGAGCGGATCGGCAAGGTGCCGGAGAAGTAGACCGAAGCTTAAGAGTTCGCGTACGGCCGCCGCAGGCGCTCGATCTCGGATGCGCTGGGCGTATAGGGCTCGGCCTCCGGATCGAAGCGTGTCCACCCGCCGGTTCGATAATCGGTCTCGCGCGCGACATGGTCGATCGGCCTATGCCGGTCCATGATCAGCAGCACCCGGTGCTCGTCGGCCTCGGAGGTCCGCATGGTCACCATCGTGCCGCCGCGGCGCACCGCCTCGCAATAGACCTCCGCCTCGCGTTGCGGCACGCCGGACGAGACGAGCGCACCGACAAGCCCGCCGGTGGCCGCGCCCGCAGCGGCGCCGACCGCGGTCGCAGCGAGAGCGCCGGCGGCCACGACCGGCCCGATCCCCGGAATGGCGATCATGCCGAGGCCAGCCAGGAGACCCGTCGTGCCGCCCAGCGCCGCGCCGATACCCGCCCCGGCACCGGCCCCCTCCCCGCCCCGTACCGTTTGTTCGCAGACATAGCGGTTGGCGATGATGTTGATGTCCGACGGCGGGGCGCCGGCCGCTTCCAGTTCGGTAACGACCTGACGAGCCTCGGCATAGGTGTCGTAGACGCGCGTAATGGTCTTCACGATGGATCTCCTGGCATTGCTCTCTGTCCGTGCAGCACAAGAAACGGCAGAACGCGCAACCCCGTTCCCGAACGAGACGTTTGGTAAGCAGCGATCGTCATTCCGGCGGTCGCGGCGAACATGGAGAAACGCCATGAACGACCAGAAGCAGAATCCCTCGCAGCAGCAGGATCGCGATCGCCAGCAGCGCGAACAGGTCCAGCGCGAGCAGCAGCAGAAGCAGAACCAGCAGCCCAACCAGCAGCCGGGTCAGCCTCAGCAGCCGCAGAACAAGGACCGCTAGGTCCTTGATCCTCTGAAGCCGGATGCCCGCCGCGAGGCGGGCATTCGTTTTTCGGACCTATCGAAGGGAAATCGAAGATGACGTTCGACGCCGCAGACACGCCCCGCGAAGTTCCGGCCGTGCCGCCCGTTCCCGGCAAGACCGACCCCGTGCCGCCCGAGATGCCCCTACCGCCGGGCACGCCGGCGCCGGAAGACATGCCGACGCCCGTGCCGCATCCGCCGGGCCCGCCCGGCCCTGTGGCCTGAGGCGGGCCGTCTACTCCTTCACCGCGCCGGTGAGGGAGGAGACGTAGTAATCGACGAAGAACGAATAGAAGATCGCCACCGGCAGCGAGCCCAGCAGCGAACCGGCCATCAGCGATCCCCATTGGTAGACGTCGCCCGACACGAGTTCGGTGAGGATGGCGACCGGCACCGTCTTCTTCTCGCTGCTCTGCACGAAGGCGAGCGCATAGATGAACTCGTTCCACGACAGGGTGAACGAAAAGATGCCGGCCGAGATCAGCCCCGGCACCGCCAGCGGCAGCGTGATGCGCCGCAGGATCTGCAGGCGGGTCGCGCCGTCGATCAGGGCGCATTCCTCCAGCTCGTAGGGAATGGACTTGAAGTAGCCGATCAGCAGCCAGGTGCAGAACGGCACCAGGAAGGTCGGGTAGGTCAGGATCAGGGCCAGCGGCGTGTCGAACAGTCCGAGCTGGTAAACCGTCGTGGCCAGCGGGATGAACAGGATCGAGGGCGGCACCAGATAGGCGAGGTAGATGCCGAGGCCGACATACTGGCTGCCCTTGAAGCGCAGCCGCTGGATGGCGTAGGCGGCCAGCACGCTCGAGAACAGCGACAGGCAGGTCGAGCAGATGGCGACGCCCATCGTCGTCATCAACCATTTCGGGTAGGCCGTCTCGAACAGCAGCTTGTAGATGTGATCGAGGGTCGGGCTGCCGATCAGGAAAGGGTTGTAGGTCTTGTAGTCGTACAGCTCGGCGTTCGGTTTGAACGCCGTGATCGCCATCCAGTAGAACGGGAAGAGCAGGATGACGACGAAGCAGATCAGCGGGACGTAGATCGTGACCATGCGCCGTCCGCGGCTCTCCCAGACCATATCGTCGGGAGGCGCGGTGGCGCTGGTCGGCGTCGGCGCGGGGGCGGCGGCGTCAGTCACTGGCTTCTCCCTGCTGCCACTTGCGGCGCGCGAGCGCGAAGTAGCTGAACAGCGTTGCGAACACGAGGAACGGGATCATGGCGACGGCGATCGCCGCGCCCTCGCCCAACTCGCCGCCGGCGATGCCGCGCTGGAAGGCGAGCGTCGCCATCAGGTGGGTCGAATTGATCGGCCCGCCGCGGGTGATGGCATAGACCAGCTGGAAGTCGGTGAACGTGAAGATGATGGAGAAGGTCATCACGATCGCCAGGATCGGCAGCAGCAGCGGGAAGGTGATGTAGCGGAAGCGCTGCCAGGCCGTGGACCCGTCGAGCAGCGCGGCCTCGTAGAGCGACGGCGAGATCGTCTGCAGGCCGGCCAGCAGCGAGATCGCGACGAACGGGATGCCGCGCCAGATGTTGGCCGCGATCAGCGACCAGCGCGCCGGCCAGGTGGTGCTGAGAAAGTCGAAGGGCTTCTCGCGGATGCCGACCACGTCGGTGGCGAGATAGGAGATGATCGAGAACTGCGGATCGTAGATCCACCAGAAGGCCAGCGCCGACAGCACGGTCGGCACGATCCACGGCAGCAGGATGATCGCCCGCAGCAGGTTCTTCATCGGCAGGTGCCGGTTCAGCAGCAGCGCCAGCCACAGGCCCAGCGCGAATTTCCCGAAGGTCGCGACCGCCGTGTAGAAGACGCTGTAGAACACCGCCGTCCAGAATTGCGGATCCTCGAGCAGGTATTCGAAGTTCTCGAAGCCGATCCAGTTGCCGGTACGGCCGATCTTGGTGTCGGTGAAGGACAGCCAGATGCCGAGGCCCAGCGGGTAGGTCAGGAACACCGTCAACAGGCCGACGGCCGGCAACAGGCACATGAAAATCAGGAACGCCTTGTTGTCGAACAGGCGCGCCAGCCAACCCTGCTGTATTCGGGTCCGGTTCCAGTCGGTCATCGTGGCGACGGTCATCTTCCCTCCGAAGAGCGGGAAAGGCGGCGCGGCCCTCGATGGCCGCGCCGTCCCCTCGGCTGTGCCTTAGCGGTAGTAGCGGCGCGTGCGACGCTCCGCTTCCTTGGCGGCATCGGCCGGCGTCGCCTGGCCGGCGGCCACCGAGGCGAACATCTGCACGAGGATGTATTCCGCCGCGACCGTGCCGGCGGCCTGGGTGATCGGGCCCTTGTAGCCGCTCCAGAACCGGTTGTTCATGGTGCTGCGATAGATCGCGATCTTGGGATCGCTCGACCACACCTTGCTCTTGTCGTAGGCGTTGAGCGGATGCGACCAGTAGCCGAGGCAGCCGGTCAGCCACGGATCGTACTGCTCGGCCTCCATCATGAAGGCGAGGTAGGCCTTGGCGGCGTTGGGGAACTTGCTGTGCTTGAACACCATGGCGTTCAGCACCGTAGCGCTCATCGGGGTCGAGCTGGCCACGCCCTGGGTCAGCAGCGCGTGCTCGGTATCGTCGGCGATCGCCTTGGTGGCCGGATCGTTCTTCAGCGCGAAGTACATCGACACGCCGTTGGCCGTGAAGAACAGCTCGTTCGACGCATAGGCCCGGTTGTTGCTGATGTCGTTCCACGACATCGTGCCCGGGATGAAGGTCGGGTAGAGCTCCTTCACGTAGTTGAGCGCGTTGACGGTCTCCTTGCTGTTGATCGTGACCTTGCCATCCTCGTCGACCAGCGAGCCGCCATGGGCCCACAGCATCCAGTTGGCGAAGCCGTTGGCGTCGCCCACCGCATTGCCGAGCGCGAAGCCGGCCGGCTTCTTGATCTTCTGCAGCTGCTGGCAGAGCTTCAGCAGGTCGGGCAAGGTGGTCGGCACCTTGTCGTAGCCCGCTTCCTTCAGCGCGGACACGCGGTAGACCAGCGGGCCGCCGGTGCCGCCCATCGGGATGCCGATCCAGTTGTTGGTCTTGGCCTTCTTGCCGAACTTCTCGCCGAGGAACATCCAGCCGCCATATTTCTTGCCGAGATACTCGGCGACGTCGCTGAGCTCGACCACCTTGTCGGCATAGATGTGCGGGTCCTCGGCCCAGCCCAGCACGATGTCGGGCCCGGCACCGGTGTTGGCCGAAACGGCGGTCTGCTGGCGGATGTCCTCCCAGCCCACGAAGTCGACCTTCACCTCTACGCCGGTCTCCTTGGCGAACTTGGCGCTGTTGGCCCGGAAGATCACCTCGTCCGGCTCGACGAAGCGTGCGGGCCGCAGGAGGCGCAGGGTGGCGCCCTTCTCGATCGGCAGCTTGGGCGCCGGCACGTCGGCCTTGGGAATCTCCGACTGGGCGTTGGCTGCGCGGCCCATCGCCATCGCCGCTGCCGCGGCCCCGAGAATGATCGACTCACGCCGCCTGATGATGAACGCCATTGTTTCCTCCTTCGTTGATCTTTGTCGTCTTCTTCTCTTCCCCGTTCTCAGAGGCGCTGGCCCGACTGCTGGTCGAACAGATGGACCAGGGCGGGATCGGGCCTCACGGGCAGGATCTCGCCGGGCTTCGCCGTAACACGCTCGCGGAACGCACCGATGACCGGCTGGCCGCCGATCCGCATCATGACCTGGGTCTCCGAGCCGGTCGGCTCGACCACCTGGACCGTGGCCGGAATGCCGCCGGGATCGAGCATCAGATGCTCGGGCCGGACGCCATAGACCGCCGGACCGTCGGCCGGACGGCCGCCATTGGTCGGCAGCGGCCACGCCGTGCCGTCTTCCATGCGCAGTGCGCCGTTCGACACGGTGCCCTTCACCATGTTCATGGCCGGCGAGCCGATGAAGCCCGCCACGAAGAGATTGGCCGGCCGGTCGTAGAGTTCGAGCGGTGCGCCGATTTGCTCGATATGGCCGTTGTTCATGACCACGATCTTGTCGGCCATGGTCATGGCCTCGATCTGGTCATGGGTGACATAGACCGTCGTGACCTTGAGCCGCTGGTGCAGCTCCTTGATCTCCGAGCGCATCTGGACGCGCAGCTTGGCGTCGAGGTTGGAGAGCGGCTCGTCGAACAGGAAGACCTGCGGGTTGCGCACGATGGCGCGGCCCATGGCGACCCTCTGGCGCTGGCCGCCGGAGAGCTGGCGCGGGAAGCGGTGCAGCAGCTGCTCGAGGCCCAGGATCTTGGCGGCCCGGCCGACCTCCTCGTCCATCACCGACTTCGGCGCCTTGGCCAGCGTCAACGAGAAGGCCATGTTGTCGTAGACGGTCATATGCGGGTAGAGCGCGTAGTTCTGAAAGACCATCGCGATGTCGCGGTCCTTCGGCGGCACGGTATTCACCACCCGCCCGCCGATCGCGATCTCGCCCGACGTGATGTTCTCGAGCCCCGCCAGCATGCGCAGCAGGGTGGACTTGCCACAACCGGACGGGCCAACCAGCACAACGAATTCGCCATCGGCGATATCGACACTGACGCCATGCAGAATTTCTACAGGACCGAACGCCTTCCGCACGTTGCGGACTTCGACCGTCGCCATGTTTCCTCCACGCGCGCGGCCTGCGGCCGCTTATTGCTTGTACTTTTGCCGGTTCTTTCGACCGATCGTACCCGATCATAGGCAAAGCCCGAGCGAAGCGCGAGCGCTCACTGACCGGACGGTAACCGGGTTACCGAGCGACCGCTTGTCGAAAACCCGTGCCGCATTCAGGATCGTTCCAACATTCGCTGTTGGGGATCATCTGCCATGAATTTCGACGCTCTCGCGGCCGCCTGGGCCCCGCGCCTGCTCAGTATCCTGCGAATCATGACGGGCCTGCTGTTCCTGCAGCACGGCACCGCGAAGCTGCTGAAGATCCCGGTCATCCCGATGTTCGCCAACCTCAGCCTGACCTCGCCGCCCGGCATCGCCGGCATCCTCGAGCTCGTCGGCGGCGTCCTGATGGTCGTTGGCCTGTTCACCCGAAGCGCTGCGTTCATCCTGTCCGGCCTGATGGCGGTCGCCTATTTCATGGCGCACGCTCCCAAGGGCTTCTATCCGATCCTGAATGCCGGCGAGCTGGCGGCCCTCTACTGCTTCGTATTCCTCTATATCGCCGCTGCCGGTCCAGGCCCGTGGAGCCTCGATGCCGCGCGCCGGAAGTAGCGCTTAACGCGCCTTCGCCGAAACGCTATGGAACGAACGGACGGCTGCCTCGTGCAGCCGTTTCGTCGTGTGCACGACAGAAAAGAGAGAAACAGGAGGAGCGTTCATGTCCCAGCCGGTCTCGATCAACCGCCGCCGCTTTGCCGCCCTGGCCGGCGCGACGGCGCTCGCTGCCCCGACGGTGGCCCGCGCGCAGGCAGGCTGGAAGCCCGAGAAGCCGATCACGATCTACAACCCGTTCGCGGCGGGCGGCGTGACCGACGTGCACATGCGCCTGCTCGCCGAGGCCGTGGGCAAGATCCTGGGCCAGCAGGTCATCATCGACATCAAGCCGGGCGCCGCCGGCACGCTGGCGCCGGCCATGCTGCTCAACGCCAAGCCCGACGGCTACACCCTGGCCGTCATGAGCATCAACACGCTGCGCTATCCGCACTACCAGCAGACCAACTGGAACCCGCTGACCGACTTCACCTACATCACCGGCCTGTCGGGTTACACGATGGGCATCGTCGTGCGCTCCGATTCCCCGTGGAAGACCTTCCAGGACATGATCGCCGCCGGCAAGAAGGACCCGGACAAGTACAACTACGGCACCTCGGGCGTCGGCGGCACCGGCCAACTCATGATGATCGAGGTCGAGCAGGCGACGGGCGCCAAGTTCACCCACGTTCCCTACAAGGGCGGCGCGGAATGGATGCAGGCGCTGATGGGCGGCGAGATCCAGTTCATTGCGGACGCGGCCCAGTGGGCGCCCTTCGTCGACGACGGCAAGTGCCGCATCCTGGCCTTCGCGACCGAGAAGCGCATCCCGCGCTATCCCGACGTGCCGACGATGATCGAGCTGGGCGTCAACGTGGTGGGCCAGAGCCCCTATGGACTGCTGGGGCCGAAAGGCATGCCGCCGGCGATCGTCGACACGCTCTACCAGGCCTTCAAGAAGGCCTCGGCCGAACCGAAGGTGACCGAGTATCTGGCGAAGTTCATCCAGGTCCCATGGGACAAGAATCCCGCTGAATTCCGTGCCTTTGCCGAGAAGTACTATGCCGAGGTGAAGCCGCTGCTGATAAAGGCCGGTCTCGCCAAGCCCTGAACAGGAGACAGCCATGGCATTGAAGAAGGTGGCCCTCGAGATCGGCATGGGCACCGATATAAGGGGCGGCGACTACACCAAGGCTGCGGTCCGCGCGCTGCGCGACGCGCTGTGGCACAACTCGCTCACCGTGGCGACGGCGCTCGGCAAGTCGAGCGACGACATGGTCGTCGACGTGCTGATCGGCGTGCCCCAGCCGGACAGGGTCGACACGGCGGAGGTGTTGGCGGTGTTGCCGCACGGCACCGGCACGGTGAAGGTCGTCGAGGGCGGCCTTGAAATCGACAACGAAGCCGGCACGGACAAGACGGTGATCGCCCAGGCGGCCGCCATCGTCCGGCTCGACCTGTAGAGCGGAGGCAGACCATGACCGCCAAGCGCGTGATCCTCGAACTCGGCACCGGCAACGACCTGCACGGTGGCGACTACACCAAAGCCGCCCTGCGCGCGGTGCAAGACGCCCTGCACCATTCGTCGCTCGCCATGATCCGGACGCTGAAGATCGACACCAAGACCGGCATGTTCGTCGATGTGACGATCGGCGTTCAGCGGCCCGACAAGGTCGACGCCGAGAAGGTCAAGGCCTCCCTGCCGCACGGCATCGTGACGGTGAAGGTGGTAAAGGGCGGCCTCGACGTCGCCGATCCCGAGAACAACGATCCGGCGGTGATCGCCAGCGCAGCGATCGCCGTCCGGATGGAAATTCCGGAGCGCTGAGGCCGCCTCGGAGGCCTCAGCCGCGCGCGGCGCGGCCCATGAACAGCAGCCCGGCGCCGGCGATCACGGCGACGATGCCGGCGATGGTCGGAATGGGAATGGTGCGCTGCTCGTCGGCGGTGACCTTCAGCGGGCCCGCATCGACAATGGTCTTGCGCTCGGTGAAGGAGATATTGTCGACCGCGAGGCCGGCGATGCCGATCACGATCAGTAGCACACCCAAAATTGCCATCGGCTTCATGCCGCGAACTCCCACATTGGTTCCCCGGACAACGTAAAAAGTCGTCCGGGGTTGCCCGAGGGGAATTCAGCCCTTGGGCCGCACCAGCATGGCGAGGCCCTGCTCGATGGCCGTGCGGGCCATGGCGCGGAGCTGGTCGTCGGTTGCGCTGCTGACCGGGTGACCGATCTGGGCGAAGGCGTAGCCCGGCATCCCGAGCACGCGGCTCATCATCTCCGCGGCGCTGGCGAACCGGGCCGTCATCACGCTGAAAGCGGGCACTTCCAGCCGTTCAGCGGTAACTGAGTCGTGCAGACTGCACGATGAGCAGGACCCTCAATCCCCCAGGCCGGAGACGACGGCATCCCAGCCCTTGATCTCCGCCACGATGTGGGGATCGGCCGGCGCGCTGTAGTTCGACTTGGTGCGGCTCACCACGTTGGCGACGCCGTATTCCTCGCGCAGGATTTGATCCAGGTGCTTGAAGAAGCCCTTGGTGCCTTCCTTGCCGTTGGAGATGAAGCCGATCGTCTTGCCTTCGAGCGTGTCGAGGCGCGGGGCGAGTTGGCCGGCCGGCGGGGCGGTGCCCGGCGTGGGGTCGAGAACTTCGAACATGCTGTTTCCTCTTACTTCTTTGGGGGTTCGCAATCGACGCAGACGCCGATCGGCAGGGTGACGGCATGGCTCTTGTTGCCGAGCCAGGGCGGGATGACCGCGCCGAAGCCGCCGGCCGGCCCACCGGCCGCCACGACCAGGAGCTGGTCGGGCGACTCCATCGCGGTGTAGACGCTGTCGCCACGGTCGCGGACCACGGCGCCCTTGCCGACATCGGCCCACTCGCGGCGATGGATGCGGGCGCGCTCATGGATGAAGGTCGCGATGTCGGCCTTGGTCCAGCCGCCCGCCTGCAGATGCTCGCGCAGCTGCTTGGGAATGATCAGCGCGTAGTTGCCCGGGTGGATCGAGTAATGGCGCATGTTGGCGCGCATCTCGGCCGCGAAGGTCTCGAGAATCTCCTCGGGCTTGGTCGTCCATTCGTTCATCAGCTGGCGCGGCGCGCCGGCCGCCAGCACCGTCACGGAGGATGCACCCTTCGGCACGCCGCGATGCTCGGCCAGCGGCAGCCACGTCGTGTCCTCCTCGTCCTCGGCGATGCAGTAGCTGAACTTGCCGGGATGGCCGAGGGTCGAGCGGTCGATCACGCCCGGCCGGTCGTCCAGCAGGTTGATCAGGCAGAGCCGGATGGCGCGTCCGATGACCGCCGTCGCCCGGTCCGAATTGGCGAGCGCGTTGAAGGAGCCGCTGGCACCGATCTCCAGGCGGATCGGACCGTTCAGGATGACCAGCACCGCGCAGCCGCCGGTGCTCGCGGTGGCGCCGTGCATCAGGAATTCCTCCTGCATCATGGCGGTCCAGGCCGTCACCACGACCGGGAAATGCATGGGCAGGCAACCCGCCATCACGGCGTTGATCGCGAGCTTTTCGGCGGTGATGGCCAGGCCGCGCACCGGCTCGATGCCGATGAGTTGGTCCGGCGGCATCATCACCCATTCGAGGCATTCCTGAACCGCTTCGCGCGTCGGCGGCACGATGGGCAGACCGTCGGTCCAGCCATTGGAATGATAGAGTTCCTGGACGGCCGAGATGCTGTCGGCCGAGTAGGATCGGGATGCAAACTGCACGTCGTTTCCTCCACCGCTCCGGGCACATGACTCCGGTCGGCTTGCCTGCAGGATAGACCTCTGCGGGCCTATGCCAACTGCAAGCTGATAGCCTGGATTATTCCAGTTCGCGTATCAAAGCCGGCCCGGCCTGGGCCACGATCGCCGCGCCAGGGCGAGGAAGCCGGCCGCCGCCGGCGACGGCTCGCGTTCGCGCAACAACACGATGCCGAGCCGTCTCGACAGTTTCGGCTCGCCGAGCCGGATCGCGCGCAGGTCGCGGCCCAGGAAGTGGCCCGTCGCGCCGGTGGGGACGATGGCGAGACCGACGCCGGCCCGCACGCAGCCCATCAGGGTCGCGAACTGACTCACCGTGGTCATCTGGCGCAGCGTGACCCCCGCGACCGAAGCGGCGGCATCGATCGTACGGCGGGTGCGTGAATCGCCGGGCAACGCGACCAGCGGCTCGTCGCGCAGCTCGGCGAGCGTTACCCGGGGACGGCTGGCCAGCCGGTGGCGGCGCGGCACGACCAGGCAGAAGGTCTCGCGCTGCAGCGCCTCGCCCGACATCGCATCGGGCAATTCGTCGACATAGGCGAGGCCGATATCGGCGATGCCGCTGCGCACCGCCTCCAGCACGCTTCCGTGCACGCCTTCCTGGACATGGATCTCGATGCCGGGCCGGTCGGCGCGATAGGCCGCGAGCAGGAGCGGCAGCGTCCCGCTGGCCACCGACATGATGCTGGCGATGGCGAGCCGGCCGCGTTGCTCTTCGGCAACCTCGCGGATCGAACGCACCGTGATGCGCAGGTCGTTCAGCATGCGCTCGGCCACCGCGGCGAACTCGCGGCCGGCCGGCGTGATCTGCACATGACGCGTGCTGCGCTCGAACAGGCGCACGCCCAGGGCCGTCTCCACCCGCTTGATCGTGCGGGTCAGCGCCGGTTGCGAGATGCGCAACCGCGAGGCGGCAGCGATGAAGCTGCCATATTCGCCGACGGCGAGGACGGCCTCGAGCTGGCGGGCGCTGAAGTCCGGCAGGGTCGGCTGGACCATGGCGCCCGCCGATCGTCAGGCAGCCAGCATGCGTCCGGGGTTGCGCTCGCGCAGGATCGGCATGATCCACTTGCCGAACCGCTCCGCCTCCTCGTCGTGCAGGTAGCCCGAGAGGCAGAAGGAGTGGCAGCCGAGATCGATGAACTTCTGCAACGTGTCGGCGCACTGCTCGGGATCGCCGACGATGGCGATGCCGGCACCGGGCCGGACCTGGGTGATGCCCGTCCACAGGTGCGGCTCGATGGTCTCGCCGATCGCCGCCAGCTCGCGGACGCGGCGGTTGGCCTCCGAGGTGGCGAAGCGCTCCTTCACGAACGCCTTCTGCGCCTCGCTGGCATGTTCCACGAGCCCATGGGCGAAGTCCCA
>CAZPOS010000038.1:0-4740 GCA_964588065.1 uncultured Reyranella sp. | reverse complement strand
AGGATAATGGCCGGGTCGACGGCGCACAGATACTCGGTGCCGATGCCGTCGGCATGAGCACCGTCCCGGAGGTGATCATCGCCACCCACTCCGGCATCAAGTCACTCGGCATCTCCTGTATCACAAACATGGCCGCTGGCGTGCTCGACCAGCCCGTGGGCGAAGTCCCAGGCCTCCTTCTCGGTCTCGCGGCAGACGACCTGCAGGCGCATGCCGAAGCCGATCTCGTTCTCGCGGCCGTGCCGCGCCGCCATCGACTTGATCTCTTCCATGTTGGCGCGGATGCGCTCGTAGGTGTCTCCCCAGAAGAGATGGACGTCGGAGTGCTTGGCCGAGATCTCCCAGGCCTGCTTCGAGCCGCCGCCGAGATAGAAGCGCGGATGCGGTTGCTGGAACGGATAGGGCCGGATCTGCGCTCCCTTCAGCTGATAGAACTTGCCGTCGAAGTTCACCGGCCCCTTCGTGGTCCACAGCGCCTTCAGGATCGAGACTTCCTCGTCCATGATCTCGTAGCGCTCTTCCTTGCCCCACCTGATGCCTTCGGAGGCATTCTCGGCCTCGCTCTGGCCGGCGATCAGGTTGATGCAGATGCGCCCGCCCGAGAGCTGGTCGAAGGCGGTGATCATCTTCGCGAGCAGCACGGGGTTGATGTAGCTCGGCCGCGCCGCCACCAGCATGCGCATCGACTTGGAGCGCGCCACCATCATCGCGCTGGTGATCCAGGCTTCCCAGCAGGCGGTCTGGACGGGCACCAGCATGTATTCGAAGCCCGCCGCCTCGGCCGCGCCGACGATCTTGTCGAACAGGTCGAGCGACGGCGGCACCTGGGCGCTCGGCAGGCCATAGGCGGTGGTGTCGCCCGCCGTGGGCAGGAACCAGCCGAATTCGAGGCGCTTCTTCTCCATCATTTCATTCCTTTTCGATACCGGCGGCCTTTGAGAGCCGGCCCCATTTCTCGATTTCCGACTGGATGAAGGGCCGGACGTCCTCCGGCGCCTTGCGCTGCGGCTGGAACGAGATTCCGCGCAGGCGCTTGATCACCTCGGGATCGGTCACGATCTCCTGCACCGCCCTGTCGATCCGCGCCACGATCTCGGGCGGAGTCCTGGCCGGCGCCATGATGACGAACCAGGCATCGAGCGCGAACTGGCCGAGCCCCGCTTCCTGGAAGGTCGGCACCTCGGGCAGCAGCGACGAGCGGGAATCCGACGCCATCACCAGCGCCTTCACCTTGCCCGCCTTCACCTGCGGCACGGCGATCGCCACGTCGGCGAAGGTCATGTCGATCTGGCCGGACAGCAAGTCTGCCAGCGCCTGCGGCGCCGACTTGTAGGGCACGTAGGTGATCTCGGTGCCGAGGCGCTCCGCCAGGGTCGCCGTGATCACCCGGGCCGACGGCGTGCCGGCGCCCGAGGTCAGCGGCGGCTTGGCCTTGGCGCGCTTGATGAAGTCGGCGAGCGTGTCCATGCCGGTGTCGGCGCGCACCAGCAGCACGAACTGGATGAAGCCGTAGAAGCCGGCCGGTGCGAAATCCGCCAGCGAGTCGTAAGGCACCGACTTCATGAGGTTGGGATTGCCGGCATGGGTGGCGGCCGTCGCGATCATCAGCGTGTAGCCGTCGGGTGCCGCCTTGGCGACATAGTTGCCGGCGATCGAGCCGTTGCCGCCGCCCTTGTTGTCGACGATCACCGGCTGGCCGAGACGCGGCGCGAGTTGCTCCGCCATCAGACGCGCCAGGGTGTCGGTGGCGCTTCCCGCCGCATAGGGCACGACGATGGTGAGCGGCTTTGCCGGCCATGATTGAGCGCGTGCGGGAGAAGCAGCAGCGGATGCTGCGGCGAGGATCGTCAGGGCTTTGCGCCGGCCGATTGTCATACCGACCTTTATGCTGGCGGCAGCACCGATGCGCAATTGCCGCTGGTCGAGGCGCGAAAGAGGCGGCACGATCCGCGCGCTTCAAAGGGAGATCTCATGCTGCAACACGGCAGGCGTCCGACAATCGCATCGCGGCACGGCATGGTGGCGGCGGCCCATCCACTCGCGGCGGCGGCCGGCGCGCGCATCCTGTCGAACGGCGGCAATGCCTTCGACGCGGCGGTGGCGACGGCCGCGGCCCTGAACGTCGTCGAGCCCTACATGTCCGGCCTCGCCGGCCGCGGCGTCGCCACCTGCTACATCGCCGCCGAGAAGCGTGTTCGCACGCTCGACTTCGTCGGGCCGATCTCCAAGAACTTCCCGATCGACAAGCTCAGCAACCGCGCGCAGCTGCAGCGCGGCGCGGTGGCCGTCGGGGCGCCGGGCAATCTCGCCGGCTGGTGCGAACTGAACCGGTCGCACGGCAGGAAGAAACTGCCGGAGCTTTTCGCGCCGGCGATCGCCATCGCACGCGACGGCTTCCGGCTGATCGAGTTCAACCTCGAGGAAATGCAGGCCATCGCCGGCGACCTCGCGGCGCACAAGGCGCTGCATCCGGAATGGTCGCGGGTCTATACCGGCGGCACCGGCACCGTGAAGCCGGGCTTCGTGCTGAAGCAGCCGGACCTCGCGCGCACGCTCGAGGCGCTGGCCAGCGAGGGCCCCGGCCTGCTCTATGGCGGCGCGCTCGGCCAGAAGATCCTCGACCGGCTGACCGAATTGGGCGGCTGCATGGTCATGGACGATCTATTGGCCGCCAAGGCGACCTGGCGCGACCCGGTCTCCGTCACCTATCGCGGCCGCACCGTCCACGTACCGCCACCGCCCTGCGAAGGCTTCCAGTTCCTGCTGACCCTGCGCATCCTGGAGGGCTTCGACCTAGCGGCGATGAAGCGCAATTCGACCGAGCACCTCGACACGGTACTGCGCGCCGTCCGCCTCGCCGCCGGCGTGCGCATCGCAGCCGGCGTGCCGTCGTCGCAGAAGCTGGCCGAGATCCTGTCCGACAGCCATGTCGAGACGCTGCGCGCCCGGGTGCGCGACGGCAAGCCGGTGATCGGCCCGACCGAACAGTGGACGCCGCCGCAAGAGCCGGTCTCGACGACCGACGAGAGCCACACCACCTCGTTCTCGATTGCCGACAACGACGGCAACCTGATCTGCCTGACGCAAAGCCTGGGCAGCGTTTTCGGCTCGGGCGTCGTGGTGCCGGGCACCGGCCTCTGTCTCAACAATTTCCTCTACTGGGCCGACGTGAACCCGCAGAGCCCCAACCGAGTGAAGCCGGGCGATCAGCTGCCGATGTGCATGGCGCCCTCGATCTCGACCCAGGACGGCGCTCCGGTCCTCGCGCTGGGCACGCCCGGCAGCTACGGCATCCTGCAGACCCAGCCGCAGGCCCTGGTCCAGTACGTCGATTTCGGCCTGCCGCTGCAGCAGGCGATCGAGGCGCCGCGCGGCCGTCTCACCGACGGCGCCGCCGTGCTGCTGGAATCGCGCCTGCCGCCCGAAGTTCATGCCGACCTGCGCCGGCTCGGCCACGACGTCACGACCGGGCCGGACTGGACCTGGACCGTGGGCGGCATGCAGGGCGTGGCGGTCGACCCGGAAACCGGCATCTTCACCGGCGGCTGCGATCCCCGGCGCGACGGCTACTGCGTTCCGGCGTAGAGGCCTACTTCAGCGGCCGCGACGGTTCGGAGATCTCGGCCACGGCGGCACCGACACGCCCTGCCGCGGCGGCATCGGGCTCCGTGGCGATGTCGCCCAGCGCCACGATCCCGGCCAGGTTCTTGTCGCGGTCGAGGACGGCCAGGCGCCGGATCTGCAGCACCTTCATGCGCTCGAGCACTTCCTCCGTCTGCTCGTCGCAGAAGGCATAGGCGACGTCCTCGGTCATGCAGTCCTTGACCAGCGCGTCGACCGGCGACCAGCCGGCCGCGACCGCGCGCACGACGATGTCGCGATCGGTGATCGTGCCGACCAGCCGCTTGCCGTCACAGACCGGAAGCGAACCGACACCCATCGCCTCCATGGCCTCGGCGGCCGCCTGCAGGGAAGCATCGGGCGCGATCGTCTCGACCTCGCGGGTCATGATTTCGGATACCTGCATGCGCGGGTAATGCGACTCTCGCGACATGGTTGCGAGCGGTCTTTAGGCATTCCTCTTGCACGGAGGCGCAAGGCAAGATGGAATGCGCTCCAACGAGAACATTCAGGAGGGGGATGGATGATGCGTAAACTGGCATGGCTCGCGGTCGCGGCGATCGCCGTCATCGGCGCCGGGACGGCAAACGCCCAGCAGACGCCGCGCAAGGGCGGCACGCTGCGGATGACGGCGCCCTACGCCGCAAGCTTCGGCAGTCTCGATCCGCACGTAACGCCGCGTGCCCAGGACGACATCGTCGGCAAGGCGCTGCAGCGTTCGCTCTACAATTGGGATACCGCCGCCAACAAGCTGTCGCTGGAACTCGCCAAGTCGGTTTCGGTGTCGGCCGACGGCCTTACCTACACCTACAAGCTGCGCGACGACGCCTTCTTCCACAACGGCCGCAAGATGACGGCCGATGACGTGATCTTCTCCTTCACCCGCATCATGGACGGCAGCAAGGGCTATCCCGGCGCGCGCTACGTCCGCCTGATCAAGGGCGCGGTCGATGTCGAGAAGGGCACGGCCAAGGAAATCTCCGGCCTGAAGAAGATCGACGACTTCACGCTCGAAATGACGATCACCGACCGCGTTGACCCCGGCTACTACTTCTTCGGCGGCTCGACTGCGATCCTGCCGAAGGAGGAGTTCGAGAAGGGCAACTACGCCTCCAACCC
>CAZPOS010000037.1:10209-29077 GCA_964588065.1 uncultured Reyranella sp. | reverse complement strand
CGAATCCTCCTCCGCCGAGATCTCGCCTTTTGGATCGCGCACGATGCAGGGGATCGACGCCGTCTTCGGCAGGCGCTTCTGCTTCACCAGCCGCTCAAGGGCCCGGTAGCGGCGGCCGCCGGCCGGGATTTCGAACTGGCCGGTCTCGGCGCCCTCGACGTCGAATACCGGCCGGACATTGAGGCTCTGCAGTAGTCCGCGCCGGGCGATGTCCTCGGCCAGATCCTCGATCGAGACACCGACTTTCAGGCGCCGGACGTTGGCTTGGCTGAGCACCAGTCTGTTGAAGGGAATGTCACGCGAGGCGCTGAGGGTGATTTTCTGAACGGTCTTTGCCATATCGGATACTCCGCGACAGACGGCCGGGAGACTCTCTCTC
Source organism: uncultured Reyranella sp. (assembly GCA_964588065.1). Lineage (GTDB taxonomy): Bacteria > Pseudomonadota > Alphaproteobacteria > Reyranellales > Reyranellaceae > Reyranella. The sequence goes on along the minus strand of CAZPOS010000037.1, from coordinate 28,698 downwards.
GACCTGAAACTCCGTCACGGAATTCGGCGCAGCCCTCTGGCTCTCACTTGTAGACAGACCCGGCAAGAAAGAGGTTCGCGCGAGTAATCGGAAACCCTACGTTGATCTTCTACGACGTGCACGGCGGCCAAGAACTCAGCGCGATGCCGACTTGGACGATCTCATCGCGTTCCAAAAGCGTTGCTCTCCCGATGAGCTGATTCAGATGGGCCGCACCGCCGAACTCTGGGTCAAGAAGAAGGCACCTGCGGTAATCATGATAAGTAGCTAGCCGAATTCTCGCACGATTCGCGTGCAAATTGCTCGTTCTGTGTCATTGTGGTTGTAGGCAATGTGGTGCCCAGCGAACGAGCGGTCATGATAGACGATTCACAAAGGCAATCGATAAGCCTATCGGCAAGGTTGCTTCGAAAGGGCGCAACGATTGAAAGCGCCCTCCGCGACGGACATGACTTAGACGAACACCCCTCAGATTCGGGACGCTTATTCACCGGACAGACAGACGCGGCGCCGCCAACTTGGTTGCCGTTCTTGTCCTCTATGGCAACCGGCGTGCTTCCTGCACTGGTAAATCAAAGCTGCTCAGCTGTTCTTTTTGTCACGATTCCAGACGGGAAGCAGGAGCGCGTGGCTGCCGTAACATTCGGGTCTGCGCACCACTCTCTTGATCCTGATGCATTCGAGCGCAACTTCGGACTGCGCGTCGTTTTGAACTCGGTTGCACGCTCCAAGCTCCGAAGCATCGATATAGCAACCTTGGATGCCACCACATTTCAAAAACGCATTCAGGCGAGCAGAGACGCCGATCTCCGAGGTTTCGGGATCGACGTTGATCGTGATTTATTGCGCTTGGCAGCTGGCTCTCCTCGCGACGCCAGCTTCGCCAGATCTCTAGCAGGAAAGGACGCGCTTACCCTCCATTCGCGACTTGCCCCCTCCGAACTCAAGAGCAAGATCGCCTCGGCAATCACTCTCTACCAGGCAAGTGACTACAAGCGAGACTTTGGCTTCATAGACTACGTTGCACCGGTCAAAAACGGCGATGATCTAGCGGAGCTAGACGCGCTGGCATTCGAAGAGCTTCGACGCCTAGTGAACGGTGAAAAGTCGGACCTTCATATTGCCCTCCCCGACATTATTGGTTCCGACGCAACAGCTGAGATTGGGTACTTTGGGATCGGCCTGCGGTCGGGACAAAAGAAGTCGTTCACCGAGCTATCGATCGACGACTATGTCAGCGAACTGAAAGCAGGAGATTTTGGCGACATAACAGGCATGCCATCTCTCCGCGCCAGCCATGAAATTCGGATCATCGCCGACGGCCGCGGGGACGCGAAGCAAAAGCGCAAGATATATGACTGCCTGATTATGGAGGCCGAACTCGATGGCGGCGTCTATGTCATGTTTGGCGGTGAGTGGTTCGCCATCGAAAAGGCGTTCCATCGTCGAGTGGAAAGGAGCTTCCAATCACTCGTGGCGACTCCCTTTGTCGCGTCAACGAAATCGAAGAACGAACGCGCATTCATTGCTGAGCTGAACGGCACTGGCACCTTGCTCAATCTTGACCAAGTCAAACTGAATCCGCTGGGTGCACCGAATGCCTCATTAGAGCCATGTGATTTTTTGTCTACATCCAAACAGTTCATCCATCTGAAGGATGGCGAGGATTCCGCTCCCATTAGCCATTTGTGGAACCAAGGCGTTGTGTCGGCTGAGTCTTTTGTGCGCGACGAAAAATTCAGAATTGACCTCCGGAAAGCCGTGCAAGCCCGTCAAAGGAAACACAAGCGCGTCGCATTTGATAGCTTAATACCGGACGGGCGGTCGAAGCCCGTACCCGCCGACTACACAGTCGTTTTCGGCATCATGCGACGCCGTTACGTCCTGACCGGTATTTTGTCTTTGCCGTTTTTCAGCAAGGTCAGCGTGATGTCGGTCGCATCGCGAATTCAACTGATGGGGTTCGCGGTCGAGGTCCACTTGATAGAGAAACTGAAATAGCTGCGGTGCAATTGGGCTCTGCGCCACACACACACCGCCTACTCTCCATGATGGACGCGCAGTCTCAACCCGGTCGACCAGCAAGATTCCAACGAGCGCAATCAAACATTAATCGGCACCTCGACGACTGGACGCATTGCCTCGAGTTGTTGCGCATATTTGCGGACGACTTTGTCGTAAAGGCTACCGGCATCAGGAGCACGGACGCTCACGACGAGCGCATACGGCAGCTTCTCGTTCGGTGCAAAGTTGCGTCCGCCTTGCCGAGCATTGTAGTGAATGTCGAGCACAGGATTGCGCAGGCTCGTTCCCCTAAAGGAAGCACTTGCATGAAGGCAGTTCTCCCACTTCCACGCATCACGACGCAGTTCTTCTTCCAGCAAGCTGGCCTGCGCCTTCCCGAAGAAACTCTTGGTGTCAGCGTGAGCTTGGTCGGCTTTCTTGCGCTTCTGATCGTGGGGTCGAAATGCAGTTTCGAGACCGGCGCGCGTATAGTTTCCTGGGTGGTGCGGATCGACCCCTGTGGGAAAGCAAATGGTAGCGGTAATGCGCACTTTCCCGGGTATCGTTCCCGACGGAACGGGAATTGGTGCGCGTATGTACCGCTTTGGCGAGATCTCGCCCTGATAGACTACGCGAACGGTGTCGTCGTCGCAGAGAACGATATCTTGAACCGATCGAGCGACGCGGCCGCGGCCGACTTCTTCGCAGCTTGCTGAGGAAGCCTCTGTCGTGTGGATCAGAAGAGCGCGGATAGCCAGAAGGCTAAGGCTTTCACCAAAATGAGCACGCACTCCGGCGCCAAGTCGCAGCACGGACGGCGCGGAAAAAGAAGTCCCTTCCGTTCGGTCTAAAGTTGGAGGCGAGCTGCGTGCGAGGACGCCGAAAGGGCGCTTCTCACAGCCTCCAAATTCCACGAAATCCGGTTTGATAAGTCCTGGGCTTCGGCCCGGCCCGACTGAGCTGTACGGGGCCCTTTGCCATGGGGACGCATAGTTATCGCAAGCGCCGATCGACAACGCGTTTACACAATCAGACGGGACTTGAATGCGGTTTAGGCCATCCTCTGCGGATCCCAATCCACCGTTCCCTACGGCAATTGTGGCCAGCGTTGTCCCTCGCGACAGACGGTCATCTAGGACCGCGGTCCACGCATGGATGTCGTCATCTTCGACCGTCGGATATGGGCCGATGCTCAGATTGACGAACTGATAGGTCTTTTCAGCGAGAACCCTGTCGATGCGGCCCAGCACCTCATAGAGTTCATCCGGGTTTTGTCCGGACGCGGTGTCGAGCACGCGGTAGTGGTCCACAGCGGCGTATGGGCGCTCGAGACCCTTCGACGGATCGATGTGACCGAACAGAAACGCAGACGTCACGCCAACGCCGTGGCTTTCATACCCCTTAAACGACGCACCAATCCCTGGCGGATCAATCGACTTCGCCCACTTGCTGATCGGATGACCTTTGGGAATCCCGCCATCGAAGATGGCTACCCGGATACCTGGGTCGATAGGGCCACCTGCAGGCAGCTTAAGCGCCAGCGAAGAATTGCGAGTGGGCTGAAACGACGGGCGCAAGATCCGCAACGTTGGCATCTGGCGGATAGCACGGACGGGTGTAAACGTCGCAATGCTGTCGGCGAGATCAACTGGAGCCTCAAGCTGTACGAAGCATAGACCGCCGGCAAAGAACCGACGATCGAGCCGTTGATCCACGCCGATTCCACGGAGATACCCGCGGAACTGCGTGATAACGGCAGGAGCCGCAGCTCCGCTCTCGATGTGTAAGACAACTTCAAATACGGTCGACCCTCGCTTAGGAAGGGTGCCCTTGATCTTGTCCCTCGATGTCGGCATCGCTACGTCTTCAATCGCCGGCAAGTCGTCTGCGCCTGCAGCGTCGGCCCTCCAATCGTCGAGATCTGATTGCCAAGCTCGGAATGCCGAGCGCTTGCCCATCACAAATAGTTCAGTCGTGATCGCTTCCTCGGGCTCACGTCCCTTCGATCGCTTGTCTGGAGTTACTCGCCGAGGGCGGCTTCCCACTGGTTCGAGGCCGACGGCCGCGAGCAGTCTTTCAGGAAAGAACGATTTTGCGATGTACTCGGGATTGAGCAAAACAGTCGCAACCGCTCGGTCATTCGGACATGCCTCTGGTGGCAGCCGATCAAAGCCCCGCACGACTTTGGAAAGCATTGGAGCGATGCGCTCCTTCGCTTCTTCAAATGTATACGGGGGCACTTTCGGCGAGCCGCCTCGAACACCAATCACGTTCTCGACTAGACGTTCGCCTTTGCCCAGCAGGAAGTTGCGCCTGGTCATGGTCTTCGTTTGGCCCTTCTATGGGTGACTTTCTTTCCCTGGGGCGCGATGTGGCTGCGTATGGTATCGCGTGCGACACCCGTTAGTTCTCGCGCCTTTCGTTGAGACAATATTCCCTGATCAACGATGGCAGCCGCCAAGTGAATGCGCTTGGCCTTTCCGAGCGCAGCGCCCGCCAGTAGAGCAGTAAACTGCTCAGTAAGCGGGACATCGCTTAATGCTGCAGATCGTCGCGCGGAAAGCAAGTCCCTCTCCACATCGCTAAAGGACCTTCCGGCAAATGCCATCGCAAGAAGACCACTCCAAGTGGGAGCGTCCGGGAAATGCGGCGAAAGCCGCCCCTCTATAAAGCGCGCCATCGCTTCCTGATTGGGCAGCGGAAACTCTATGTGCAGATCGAAGCGACGCCATATCGCCGGATCAAGTAGTCTTGGGTGATTTGTGGCGGCGAGTAGCACGCCTGACGTTGGCCAATCGTCGATCTGCTGGATGAGTACTGTTACAAGGCGCTTCAGTTCACCGATTTCGCTTTGATCGTCTCGGCGCTTTGCGATTGCATCGAGTTCGTCGAGGAGCAGAACACACTCCAGCGTCTTAGCGTATTCAAGCACATGACGAAGGTTCGTTCCCGTGCGGCCAAGCAGGTTGCTCATAACCGCTGCAAGATCGAGCACGAGAAGCGGCCGCTGCAGTTCCCGCGCCAGCCAGCGTGCTGCCATTGTCTTACCTACGCCAGGAGGCCCCACGAACAGCGCAGCACGAGCCGGATCAAGGCCCGCGCGAATGAGCGCCTTCGGATTCTTGCGTTCCTGAACCAATTGGTCCAACGACTTGGCAAGTCCCCCGGAAAACACCGGTTCATGATCCAATACGGGATTGGTCTCAACGCGCATGAGCTGTAACCGAGAGTCCAAGTCCACTGGCACTGGGACATCGGCCTGCCCGCGCAAGGGAGAACCCTTCGACGGCGACGCATGCAGAAGCGTCGTGAGCGCATCGGCAAATCGCGGCGTTGAAGAAAGGTAGCGCTTCGCAGCGCGACGAAGAACCGTGTGTACGTCCTGCGTTCGCCCGGAGAGGGCGACGCGGGCTAGTTGAAGAAAATCCGACTCGATGTCGGCGGCTTTTTTGTGGTGAGTCATGACTCGTGCGGTTACTGATACGCTGGGGCTCACACCGTAGAGACGAGCGGACGACTTTACAAAGTCTGTTTGAGAACCCGTCCACATAGTCAAATTTCCCCTGATTTCAGCACTTTATGCGTGGCCCAGATTCCTTCTTGGGCCGACCCTTGATCTACGCTTGCCACACCCAATGCCAAAGCCGACGCCACCAAGACTGTGGGATTGCACCAGTTCCTGCGCATGCGAGCGGCGCAGCAAGCGCGGGCCTGGGCGAGAACGACTGCTTACGTATGTCGAATAGCGGATCGCCTGTCTCCGTCGCAGGGTGGTGAGGACAGGGAGTGGCCTTGAGAAGCTCCATGCGAGCATTGCGCGAAAGGGTACCCTTGTTACCGTCGTAATCGAGGAACACGAATGAAGGCGGATCGGAGTACCAAGGCGACAGAACTTGCGTTAGCAACCCGACTGCAGTGGACGCAAGAACGCCATTTGACCACACAACTTGAGGATGGGAGCCGGCGGCACCGTAGCGCTGCGCTTCTTGTGCGAGCCGCTCGTCGGTAATGAAACCGCAGCAACGCATACACGGCCCACCCGGCATGGACAGGATGACTTGGCCGCTCACCAAGAATCCGCTCTTGCCGAGCTTGTGGACGTCCATGCCGATGTCGATGTAGGGGATTAGGTGCCTTCTGGCGAAGCGCTCCAGCTGTTCGCGCTCTTTGAATCCGTCGACCGCGCCCACGATGACGTCGCAAAGCTTCAGATCGTCCGCGCATTTCCGCCAGTCGCTCTGGGCGGATACGATCCGCGCATTTGGCTGGAGGCTGCGGATCAAGCGCTCGGCGATTTTGACTTTCGGCCGGCTCAACTCGACATCTGCCAAGGTACCGCCGATGAGACGGTTGGTGTTGGTCTCCTCGATGATGTCGGGGTCGGCGTTAACGTAGCTGCCAATGCCCATATGTGCGATCTGTTGGGCAATGTGGGAGCCGCCACCACCAAGACCTACGATTCCCACAGTGGCGGCACTGAGGATCTGGTCACTATCGGCGCCCAGGAAGCTCTGCCTGTCGAGACGGCTCATGCTGCCCTCCAGCTGCGCAACGGCATGCCAACCTGAGAAAAGCGCGTGATGAAAGGCTGCGGAGAGGTTCGATCAAGCCACACCTGTCCGTAGGCCGCGGTGTTGCTCAGAACGATGGCGCCGTGGGCGAACTGGGGTGCGACAGACACGAAATTTGGGATGAACTTCGCGTTCTCGCCCGCGTCAATTCCACTGAATTGCGGCACTCCAGCGCCGCCGTGGCTGTGCACGTGGAAGATCGCGACGTTTCCGTCCATCGCCCACTGCCGGGCAGCGCGAATAGCCGAGGCGCTCATCATCGCGCCAACATTGTGGTCGCGGAGGTAATCGCCGTCGGCCAATGGGCGATAGGAGCGGGCAAGGATCAGCATCTCGTCGTGCGCGGCGGCGAGACCGGCAGCGATGAAGCCAACACGTTCGTGCGCATACGGATGCGGACGATGCAAATCGGCCCGGATCCCCGCGAGCAGTGGGTTGAGGATTTTGAAATGGATCTTCATGCGACAGCTCGCAGATGGGCGGACAGCATCTTGGTCCAGCTCAAGGACGCCGGAACGTGGTTCCACGACGGTGCACACCAGTTGCGCTCTAGGATGCGATGCTGTGTCCAATTGGCGCCCCGACCCTCGATCTGATGCTCGAAGAACAGCCGCGTCTCGTAGTTCGAGTGGGCGAACGGAACGAGCAAAAGATCCATCCGGTGAGGCCGGCCAGCGGCGGTGAAGCCGAACTGGGGAAGGAAGGCGACCGGCTGGCCGCCCTCCGTGTGGAAGGCGGCAGCGGCGTGCATGATCTTCAGGTTCGCCATCTCAGCGGCGGGATTGGTCACGACGACCCTCCGCAGGGCACCTGCTCAAAGAACTTCATGCCGTCCTTGACGCGGATTTTGGCGCCGGGCTGGAGCGGAGTGAGCTGTCCCTCGGGATTGATGAACTCCAAGATGTACCCGGCCTGCACACCGAACAGCGTGACCAACTGCTCCGTCGTGTACACACCGCGGTCGATCTCACGCGGAGCCCCTTCGTAGAAGACGGTGATCTGGCGCTTCTCGGTGTGGAGGTGCTCGGTGCCGGCATCCGCCAGATCGACAACGTCGCCCGGGTGGAGGTCGACTTCGTCGTCGCCGCGGTCGAGGACGATGATCTCGCGCCGGTTCACATGGGCCAAAGCCCGCAGCTCGGGCTCGCTAACGCGGCTTTCACCCCACTCGAAGCCGTGATCGTTGACGGTGAAGCGGTAGATGCGATCGTTCTTGAACGCGCGGAACGCCTCGGTCCCGTCAACACGCAAGTCGACGGTTTCATCGAGGCCGATAGACTGGGTGCTGTGGCGCTTCAGCTGGATCAGGATGTAGTCGCCGATCGGCAGCAAGCCGGCCTTTTCCAGGATGCGGCCACCGTTCGGCGTCGCGTCGGAGAACTTCACCGAGGAGTCGTTAACGGTGGTGAAGAACTTGCCGTCGGGACCGGGGCCACGACCCGTCGCATTGGGGAGGCTGGGAGCGTGGCCCGTACCCTCCGGGAGGACATTTTCCATTGGTTTTTTCCTTCTATTTGCCGCCCGCAATGCGCAGTGGCTTCATGGATGCTAATATGGGGTGGCATGCAAAGAACTTCAAGCATATTCTTAGCATGCTTGACTTACTTAGCTTCCGTTCTTAAATTATGTCGACGAATCAAGAACTTCGAAGGAGGAACCCATGCCAAGGAAAAGCGTGACCGCAGAAGTCAGGCTCACGCTCGGACAGTATCTCGCGTCAATCCGGGAAGATCGGAAGCTGAGCCAGCGAGCAGTCGAAAAGCAGACGAACAAGATCGTCTCAAATGCCTATCTGAGTCAGATAGAGAACGACCAAATCAAAAAACCGAGCCCAAACATCCTCCATGCGCTCGCTGAATTGTACGATGTGCCGTACGAGAACCTGATGGAGCGGGCTGGCTTCGTCGCTCCGACGCGGTCGCGCACGACCGAACAACGTCACGGTCGGGTGGCGACATTCGCGGACCATGTCTTAACGACTGAAGAAGAAGCCGAACTCGTGAAGTTTCTTGGCTATCTCCGGAGCAGGAAGTAGCAGAGTGGCAAAAGCGGACGACAGCAGCCTAGATCCTGCTCAGCTGCAGAACGTGCAGCTTGCGGCCCGACGCGCGTTGGATCGCGCCTCTGGATGGGGGATCTTGCCCACCCCTATTCCAATCATCCTTGAGGCCGCGAAGCTGCGCGTGGCTCCGTCGAGCGCATTTGATCCGTGGCAAATTACCGAGTACCTCAAAGGCAAGGCGGAGAACGCTGCAATCGCCCTAAAAGCCGCGATCTCCAAGGTGTTCGGCATCTATGATGCCGACGAGCACACCATCCACATCGATCATACGGTCCAGGCCTCTAAGCAGAACTTTCTCAAGCTTCATGAAGCGGGGCATCACGAACTGCCAACCCATCGGAAACTGTTCCGGTTATTTCACGACTGTGAAAAGACCCTGGACTCGGAAATAGCGGATCTATTCGAGCGGGAGGCAAACACCTTCGCACGTCTCGTACTATTTCAGGGCGATGGCTACCGTGCGATGGCGGCCGATTACAAATTCGAAATCAAGACCCCGATGAATCTCGCGCCCAAGTTTGGTTCATCGGTCTATGCGTCGTGTCGTGAGTTCGTTCGCACCCATCACCGCGCCTGCGCCGTCTTCGTCCTAGAGCCGATCATCTATGATCGCGAGGGGCACCCAATGGCCCGGGTACGTCGTATCGAAGTATCCGCAAGCTACGAGCAGCGCTTTGGCCGCCCAGTCGAAGATGTAATCGGAATGTCGCACTCGATCGGTCGTGCACTTCCGATCGGAAGACGGATGACACGACCGACAACGATTTCGATCACAGATCGGAATGGCCAAGCAGTTGAATGCATCGCGGAGGCGTTCGATACGAAGTTCAACATCTTCGTTCTGATCTGCCCATTGACGGACTATCACGCAGTGTAGGTCGCGCAGGCTGGAGGACACTTCAGGCAACCTGGCTAGAGGTGGTGCTCGACAACGCACCCGATTCTCCGCTTCAACCGCTGATAAATGTGGGTGAGAATATGTGTTACAAAACGTGCTACATTTTGTGATACACACCGAACACTTTGATGCATAAAATATAGTGATTTCAAAGAGTTGGCGACAGGCTTAAATCTCGTCGCCCGCTCCAGTGAGCGGCACTGTTAAGAGTGGCTGTCGCCATTCTGAATTTGGATTTTGCTCGCAAACAGCAACGAGCATACGACCCAAGGCGATCTGTTCCGGGCCAGGCTCGACCAGATCATCAACACGAAGCACGAGCTGGTGCAGCTGGCCGGCAAGATCGACTGGGCGTGGATCGACGCAGAGATCGCACCGCTCTACAGCGACAAAGGCCGCCCGGGGATCGAGAGCCGCTTCGTGATCGGTCTGCTGCTGCTCAAGCACATGTTCAGACTGTCCGACGAAGGCGTCTGCGAGCGCTGGGTCTACGATCCGTATTTCCAGTACTTCACCCAACGCCTCACCGGTCGCGAGATCGAACGGGTCTACGTCGACAAGGGATACCGCGGACACGATGCGCCCAGGCCGCGCAGCGTCTTCATCTCCGGACAGAAGCGCGGTGTCTTCGGTGCCATCAAGCGAGAGCTGCGGCGGCGATCCGCCGTCGAGCCCCTTATCGGGCACATGAAAGAGCAAGGCCACCTCGGCCGCTGCCACCTCAAGGGCCACGCCGGCGATGCCGCAAACGCCATCCTCACCGCCGCCGGATACAAATTCAGGCGTATCCTCGCCTGGCTAAGGAGATTTTTGTCCCTGATCCTGGCCGCCCTGATCATCGCACCCAAACACCAGCACGTGCTCAATCCGGCTTCTTAACGGCCGACTAAGTGTGTCGACACCTCAGTACATCCATTATTAATCGCTTACGTTCACGCGGCGTCGCGTGCGCTGGTGAGACACTCTGCGCGTCCAGACTTGAGGTCGCGCGGCGGCAATCGATTCCAAGCGATGACTTCGTCTATGGAAGTGCATTTCGTTGAAGATGGTGCGGGCGGTCGGAATCGAACCGACACTCTGTCACCAGAACAGGATTTTGAATCCAGCGCGTCTACCAGTTCCGCCACGCCCGCCTATTGCCACCGAGGGCTATCCTCGCGCTCTGCGCCTATTTTGCACCTAGCGCAGTTGCCGCCGCAAGGACGCTCCCTGCCGTAGCCGCTCAACCCTCGAAAATCAAACGACTTTTCCGACTGTTGCGCCAAACGTCGCAGGGTAGACAAACCACTTTTTGAGTCAGGCGCGTCTACCAATTCCGCCACGGGGGCACACTGTCGTGCGCCGGGAATAAAGCCGAAGGGTAGAACCGGGTCAACTGCGGTTCCTCCCTCCCCTGCTCCCGCTGGCAGAACTCAGGCGCGCAGCCTCTCCGCGTGCCAGTTCAGATGGTCTTCGATGAAGGTCTGGACGAACCAGTAGGAATGGTCGTAGGCCCCGTGCCGCCGCAGAACCAGTTCCTGCCCGGCGCCTGCAGCTGCCGCTTCCAGGGCGTCGGGCCGCAGTTGCGGCGTCAGAAACTGGTCCTTCATCCCCTGGTCGACCAGGATGGCGCCTGCGAAGCGGCTGCCCTGCTTCAGCAGCTCGCTCGCGTCCCAGGCCCCCCAGCGTGCCCGGTCCGGGCCGAGATAGTGGCCGAACGCCTTCTCGCCCCAGGGCACGGCGACGGGGTTGCAGATCGGCGCGAAGGCCGAGACCGACCGGTAGGCCCGCGGATTCTTCAGCGCCGCCACCAGGGCGCCGTGGCCCCCCATCGAATGGCCGAACACGCCGCGCCGGGCCGGATCGACCGGAAAGGTCGCCTCGACCAGCGCCGGCAGTTCGCGCGTCACGTAGGAGTGCATGCGATAGTTCCGCCGCCACGGCTCGGCATCGGCATCGAGATAGAAGCCGGCGCCGGTGCCGAAATCCCAGTCGTCGTCCTCGCCCGGCAGGCCGAGGCCGCGCGGGCTGGTGTCCGGCGCCACGAGCACGAGACCGCGTTCGGCGGCATGACGCAGGGCGTTCGCCTTGATCATGAACGTCTCTTCCGTGCAGGTGAGACCCGCCAGGAAATAGAGGGCTGGCACAGGCCGTGCCGATGCCCGCGCCGGAACGAAGACCGAGAATTTCATCTCGGTCCCGGTTTCCGTCGAGGCATGACTGTAGAAGCCGATCGTCCCGCCGAAACAGGTCTGCTCACTCCGTATCGTCACATCGGCCATCTGCTCACCACCTTACGCGGCCTTCGAACGAATGAAGGGCAGCGGCGAGCACAGCGCTTCGCGGGCGCTCATGCAAGCGAACAATCAGCTTGAAGTCCCACAGGCGCGCCGTTCATATCCGCGGCCCCGGAGTGGCGCGCCTGCGCGCTCCCCGTCTCTTCCCATCCGACCCAGAGGTGTTTCTTGGTGCTATCCATCCAGGCGCGCATTGCCGGAGAACTCGGCGTCAAGGAACAGCAGGTCCAGGCCGCGGTCGAACTGCTCGACGGCGGCGCTACGGTCCCTTTCATCGCGCGCTACCGGAAGGAAGTTACCGGCTCGCTGGACGATGCCCAGCTCCGCACGCTCGAGGAGCGGCTCGTCTACCTGCGCGAGCTCGAAGCCCGGCGCAAGGTCATCCTCGACTCCGTGCGCGAGCAGGGAAAACTCGATGCGACGCTCGAGGCCGCCATCATGGCTGCCGACAGCAAGGGGCGTCTCGAGGACATCTACCTTCCCTACAAGCCCAAGCGCCGCACCAAGGCCGAGATCGCCAAGGAGGCCGGACTGGAGGCGCTGGCCGACGGGCTGCTCGGCGATCCGACCGTCGATCCGCTGGTCCGCGCCGAGCCGTTCGTCTCGGCCGACAAGAGCGTGGCCACCGCGGCCGCGGCGCTCGAAGGGGCACGCGCCATCCTGGTCGAGCGCTTCGCCGAGAATGCCGACCTGATCGGCGCGCTGCGCGAGGAGTTCTGGGCCAACGGCCGCCTCGTCTCCAAGGTGCGCGAGGGCAAGCAGGAAGCCGGCGCCAAGTTCAGCGACTATTTCGATTTCTCGGAAGCACTCTCGAAGATGCCCTCGCATCGCGTGCTGGCCCTGTGCCGCGGCGAGCGCGAGGACATTCTCGGCCTGACCGTCGAACCGGACGATCCCGCAACCCGCCCGCCCGCGGCGCAGATGGTCGCCACCGCCTACGAGCTGCGCATCATGCGCACCTACGGCATCTCCGACCAGGGACGGCCGGGCGACAAGTGGCTGACCGACACGGTGCGCTGGGCATGGCGCACCAAGATCACCATCATGCTGTCGATCGACCTCAGGCTGCGCCTCTGGACGGCGGCCGAGGAAGAGGCGGTGCGGGTCTTCGCCTCGAACCTGCGCGACCTGCTGCTGGCGGCGCCCGCCGGGACACGGCCGACCCTGGGACTCGACCCGGGATATCGCTCGGGCGTGAAGGTCGCGGTCGTCGACGCCACCGGCAAGGTGGTGGCGACCAGCACGATCTATCCGCACGAGCCGCAGCGGCGCTGGGACGAATCGCTCGCCATCCTGTCGCGGCTGGTGCGCGAGCATAAGGTCGAGCTGATCGCGATCGGCAACGGCACCGCCTCGCGCGAGACCGACAAGCTCGCCACCGACCTTCTGAAGGGCCTCTCGGATCTCAAGGTGCAGAAGGTCGTGGTGTCGGAAGCGGGAGCCTCGGTCTATTCGGCATCGGCCTATGCGTCGGAGGAACTGCCCGGCCTCGACGTGACCTTGCGCGGCGCCGTGTCGATCGCGCGCCGCCTCCAGGATCCGCTGGCGGAGCTGGTCAAGATCGATCCCAAGTCGATCGGCGTCGGCCAGTACCAGCACGATCTCAGCGAGTTCAAGCTGTCGCGCTCGCTGGATGCCGTGGTCGAGGATTGCGTGAACGGCGTCGGCGTCGACCTGAACACCGCGTCGGCGCCGCTGCTGGCCCGTGTCTCCGGCATCGGCCAGTCGCTGGCCCAGAGCATCGTCTCCCATCGCGACGCAAACGGTGCCTTCCGCTCGCGCAAGGCGCTGAAGGACGTGCCGCGCCTGGGTCCCAAGGCCTTCGAACAGTGCGCGGGCTTCCTGCGCATCCCCGGCGGCGAGGACCCGCTCGACGCCTCCGCGGTGCATCCCGAATCCTATCCGGTGGTCCACCGGATCATGGAAGCCACAAAGAGCAAGATCGATGGGCTGCTGGGCAATTCGGCCGTGCTGCGCGCGCTCTCGCCAAGCACCTTCGTCGACGACCGATTCGGTCTGCCCACCGTCACCGACATCCTGCGCGAGCTGGAGAAGCCGGGACGCGATCCGCGCCCGGCCTTCAAGACGGCGGAGTTCAAGGCCGGCATCGAGACGCTGAACGATCTCGAGCCGGGCATGATCCTAGAGGGGGCCGTCACCAACGTCGCCGCCTTCGGGGCCTTCGTCGATGTCGGTGTCCACCAGGACGGGCTGGTGCACGTATCGGCGATGTCCAAGACCTTCGTGAAGGACCCGCGCAGCGTGGTGAAGCCGGGCGACATCGTGCGCGTGAAGGTCCTGGACGTGGACAAGCCGCGCAAGCGCATCGCGCTCACCTTGCGGCTCGACGACGAGACCGGCAGCCCGGCGGCACGCTCTGGCCGCCCCGAGAGCGGCGGCGGCGCCTCCCGGCGCGATCAGGCGCGCGCGCAGCCGCCGAAAGCGAGTTCCCCCGGCGGCGCGCTCGCCGACGCCCTGCGGCGCGCCGGCGTCGGCGGCCGCAAGTAGACACTCGCTCGCGCAGAAGCGGTGTCGCGCGCGCGGTTGAGGCGCGCGCATTCAGAACCGAACAGCGGAACTGGCACAACGCTTGCGAGTGTTGTGCCGGTCGGCTCTTATGCGGCCGTCATGCATCCCTATCATCACGCCCGCACCCATCCCGACAAGCCCGCCTACATCATGGCCGGCAGCGGCGAGACGGTGACCTATCGCCAGCTCGACGAGCAGTCCAACCGCATCGCGCAGCTCTTCCGCTCGCTCGGCCTGCAGGCCGGCGACCATGTCGCGATCTTCCTCGAGAACAACCCGCGCTTCTTCGAGATCTGCTGGGGCGCCCAGCGCTCGGGCCTGGTGTACACGGCGATCAGTTCGCGCCTCACTGCCGCCGAGGTCGACTATATCGTCACCGACTGCGGCGCCCGCCTGTTCGTCACCTCGAAGGCGCTGGCCGACAAGGCGGCCGAGCTGGCGCCTCTGATGAAGGGCGCGTCGCATCGCTACATGATCGACGGCACCATCCCCGGCTACGAGGCCTGGGAGGATGCGATCGCGCGCTTTCCCGCGACGCCCATCGCCGACGAGACGGCGGGCCACGACATGCTCTATTCGTCGGGAACGACGGGACGGCCCAAGGGCGTCATGCCGGTGGTCGAGAAGCAGCCGATCGACTTCGACAATCCGCTGCTGGCGGTCAGCCGCAAGCTGTACGGCATCGACAGCAACACGATCTATCTGTCGCCGGCGCCGCTCTATCATGCGGCTCCGCTGCGCTTCAACATGAGCGTCATGCGGCTGGGCGGCACCTCGGTCATCATGGAGCATTTCGACGCCGAGGAATATCTGTCCCTGATTCCGAAGCACAAGATCACGCACACCCAGGTCGTGCCCACCATGTTCGTGCGCTTCCTCAAGCTGCCCGAGGAGGTACGCGACAGGTACGATGTGTCGTCGCTCAAGTGCGCGATCCACGCTGCCGCGCCCTGCCCGATCCCGACCAAGGAAGCGATGATCAACTGGTGGGGGCCGATCATCTGGGAATATTACGGCGGCACCGAAGGCAACGGCCTCACCATGTGCAATTCCCAGGAATGGATGGCGCACAAGGGAACGGTCGGTCGCGCCATCATCGGAAAGCTCAAGATCTGCGACGACGAGGGCAACGAGCTGCCGACCGGCGAATCCGGCACCGTCTATTTCGCCGAGGGCCGTCCCTTCGAGTATCACAACGATCCCACGAAGACCGCCGAGTCGCGCCATCCAAAGGGCTGGAGCACGCTCGGCGACGTGGGCTATCTCGATGCCGACGGTTTCCTGCACCTGACCGACCGCAAGGCGTTCATGATCATCTCCGGCGGGGTGAACATCTACCCGCAGGAATGCGAGAACCTGCTGATCAATCACCCGAAGGTGATGGACTGCGCCGTGTTCGGCGTGCCGAACCCGGACTTCGGCGAGGAAGTGAAGGCCGTGGTGCAGCCGCGCCACATGGCAGATGCCGGCCCGGCACTCGCCGAGGAGCTGATCGCCTACTGCAAGCAGCACCTCTCCGCGATCAAGTGCCCGCGCAGCATCGACTTCGAAGAAGAGCTGCCCCGCCATCCGACCGGCAAGCTCTACAAGCGCCTGCTGCGCGACCGCTACTGGCAGGGCATGGCGAGCAAGATCGCCTAGTGGGTCGCCGGCCTCCGCCGATGTGCTAAGGGTGTCTCCACAGTTCAGGGAGAACACCATGAAGGCAGCCGTCGTCACCGATAAGGGCGTCCAGTTCACCGACGCCCCCAAGCCCGCGCCCAAGGGCAATGAAATCCTGATCAAGGTGAAGGCGGCGTCGCTGAACCGTGCCGACCTCGCGGTGGCCGCGGGTCATTCGCATGGCCGCATCGGCGGTCCCGGCACCATCGTCGGCCTGGAATGCGCGGGCGAGGTCGAGGCTGTCGGCCCCGACGTGAAGGACTTCAAGCCGGGCGACCGGGTCATGAGCGCGGCGGCCGGCGGCTTCGCGGAATACGCCGTCACCGATGCCGGCCGCGCCCACAAGATTCCCGCCAACAACATGAGCTACGAGCAGGCCGCCTGCATGCCCGTGGCGGTGCAGACCATGCACAACGCGCTGGTCGGTGCCGGGCGTCTCAAGAAGGGCGAGACCGTCCTGATCCAGGGCGCGAGCTCGGGCGTCGGCCTGCTCGGCATGCAGATCGCCAGGATCATGGGTGCTTCGGTCGTGCTCGGCAGCTCGACCAACGACGGCCGCCGCGCGCGGCTGGGCGAGTTCGGCTGCGACGTGGCGATCGACACGCGCGACCCGAAGTGGCCGGAGAAGGTCAAGGAAGCGACCGGCAGCAAGGGCGTCGACCTGATCGTCGACCAGGTCTCAGGCGGGGTGATGAATCAGAACATGGAGGCCGCCGCCATCCTCGGCCGCATCGTCAATGTCGGCCGGCTGGGCGGCATGAAGGGCGAGTTCAACTTCGACCTGCATGCGCTGAAGCGCATCGACTATATCGGCGTCACCTTCCGCACCCGCAGCCCCGAAGAGGTGCGCGATATCGTGCAGGCCGCCCGCAAGGACCTGTGGCCCGCCATCGAAGAGGGCAAGCTCAGCCTGCCGATCGACAAGACCTTCCCCCTGTCCGAGGCTGCCGCCGCGCTTGCGCACATGAAGGCCAATGCCCATTTTGGCAAGATCGTCCTCGTCGTCTGAGAACGGAAAAGGCAGGCCTGCAATGAGCAAATCGATCAACCATCTCGCCACCGCCGACGGCCTGTTCTTCGGCAAGGACGGGCTCGACCGGCGCAAGACCGAGAAGATGGTCGACGAGGCACTGGCGGGCACCGACGACGGCGAGCTGTTCCTCGAATACGTCCAGAGCGAGAGCCTGTCGTTCGACGACGGCAAGCTGAAGAGCGCGTCGTTCGACACCTCGCAGGGCTTCGGCCTGCGCTCGGTGGCGGGCGACGTCACCGGCTTCGCCCATGCCTCGGCGCTCGACGAGCAGGCGCTGAAGCGCGCCGCCGAGACGGTGAAGACCGTGCGTTCGGGCCGCGGTGGCACCTCCGATGAGTCGCCGCGCGGGACCAACCGCCTCCTCTACGCCGACGACAATCCGATCGACGGCGTGCCCTTCGCGCAGAAGGTCGCGCTGATGCAGGAGATCGACGCCTATGTGCGCGGCAAGGAGCCCAAGGCGCGCCAGGTCTCGGTCTCGCTGTCGGGCTCGTGGCAGGTCGTGGAGATCGTCCGCGCCGGCGGTTGGCGTGCCGCCGACGTGCGGCCGCTGGTGCGGCTCAACGTCAGCGTTGTCTGCGCTGACGGCACGCGCATGGAGGCCGGCAGCACCGGCAGCGGCCGCCGCGCCGCCTATGGCGACATCTTCCTGCCGGACTACTGGCAGAAGGAGGCCGACGAGGCGATCCGCCAGGCGCTGGTCAATCTCGAATCGGTCGATGCGCCGGCCGGCGAGATGCCGGTCGTGCTGGGCGCCGGCTGGTCGGGCGTGCTGTGGCACGAGGCGGTCGGGCACGGGCTGGAGGGCGACTTCCACCGCAAGAAGACCTCGATGTTCACCCATCTGATGGGCGAGATGGTCGCCTCGCCCGGCGTCACCGTGGTCGACGACGGAACGCTGAACGATCGCCGCGGCTCGCTCACCATAGACGACGAGGGCACGCCGACGCAGCGCAACGTGCTGATCGAGGACGGTCGCCTGGTCGGCCTGATGCAGGACCGCATGAACGCCCGCCTGATGGGCGTGAAGCCGACCGGCAACGGCCGCCGCCAGGGCCATGCGCATGCGCCGATGCCACGCATGACCAACACCTTCATGCTGGGTGGCGACAAGGACCCGAAGGAAATCATCGCCTCGGTCAAGAAGGGCCTCTACTGCGCGAACTTCGGTGGCGGCCAGGTCGACATCGTCTCGGGCAAGTTCGTATTCAGCGTGACCGAGGGCTACCTGATCGAGGACGGCAAGATCGGCCGCCCGGTCAAGGGCGCCACCCTGATCGGCGCCGGCTCCGACGCGCTGACCCGCGTCGGCATGGTCGGCAACGACATGTCGCTCGACCCGGGCATCGGCACCTGCGGCAAGGACGGCCAGGGCGTCCCCGTGGGCGTCGGCCAGCCGACGTTGCGAATCGACGCCCTGACGGTCGGCGGCACCGCGACCTAAACCTTAAAGG
>CAZPOS010000037.1:629-10109 GCA_964588065.1 uncultured Reyranella sp. | reverse complement strand
GCGTCGTTTGACGCGAAATTACCGCTTCTTCCTTTTCGCTGCGCGCTCGGCCAATGCTTGCTTATTGAAGGCGATAGCAGCGCGGATCAGGGCCTTGAAGGCCGTCTCGTTCAGCCTGCCACCTTCGGGAATGTCGATTGCGCGGCGGACGTTGCCGTCGAGGCTGGCGTTGAACAGCTTCTTCGGATCGGCAAGGGCCGCACCACGGGCGAAGGTGAGTTTCACGACCTGCTTGTAGGTCTCGCCGGTGCAGACGATGCCGTCATGCTCGAAGACCGGCACGCCGCGCCACTTCCATTCCTCGACGATCTCGGGATCGGCCTCGTGGATCAGGTGGCGGACTCGCGCCAGCGTTTCGCCGCGCCAGTCGGCAAGCTCCGCGATGCGCTTGTCGATACGGGCGGAGGCGGCGGCGCTCATGTTCAGGACTGATAGAGCTGCTTCGACTCGGCGAGGCTGACGCAGATCGATTCGATGGCGTCGAGCGTGGGCGTGTCGAGGCCGGCGCTGCGCGCAAAGGCAAGTGGCGCCCGCACGATCGCCTCGATTTCCATCGGCCGGCCGCCTTCGTAATCCTGCAGGATCGAAGGCCGGTGATCGGGATAGACGCGCTTGGGCCCATATCGGACCTCGGGCGAATCGTCGAGCACGACGCCGTTCGCGGCGGCGATCGCCAGCGCCTCGGCATGGGCGCGGCGGGCCAGGCGGTTGACCATCGGCGTCGCCTGGATGGTCGTCGGCTGGCGCAGGATGAGGCACAGCGTCGAGCCGGTGAAGTTGGCCATCAGCTTGTGCCAGATGTCGTAACGGATGTCGGTCGTCGAGGGCGAGGAGATGCCGGCCGCGACCAGCGTCTCGCGCAACTTGGTGATGCGCGGCGTCTGGCGATCGTCCGGCTCGCCGACCCACAGCACATTGCGCTCGGGTGAGATGTTGCGCACCACTCCGGGCTCGATCACATGGTTGGACGAGGTGATGACGCCACCCAAGGTGCGCTCGTATCCCACCACCTTCTGCAGCGCGCCGCCGGGATCGAGGCGCGACAGGTCGGGCGCCTTAGGACGATCGCTTCCCAGCCCGTGACCGTACCACCAGGGAATGCCGTTCTGGGCAAAGACGACGGGGGTCTCGGGCCCGAGCAGCGGTGTCACGGTCTCGGCGATCGCCGACAGGCTGGAGGCCTTGAGGGTCGAGATCACCACGTCCTGCGGACCGAGATCGGCCGGCCGGTCGCTCGCCGTGACCGGGGCGACGATGGTCTGATCGCCCGTCAGCAGCGTCAGCCCCTTCGCACGGATCGCCTCGAGATGGGGACCGCGGGCCACGACGGAGACCTCGTTGCCGGCCGCCGCGAGGCGCGTCGCATAGTTGCCGCCGATCGCGCCGGCGCCGAAAACGCAGATACGCATCCTAGCTCTTGGTCTCCGCGAACCGCAGCGACCCCAGGAACCGTGCCGCGGCCGCCTTCGTCTCCTCGTCGTTCTTGGCCGTGACCAGCAGGCGGTAGAGCCGGTCCTTCACGATGTAGGTGCGCATCATCACCAGCGATCCCTGCTGGTCGGCGATGTCGAGCGCGTAGCCGTCCCAGCCCTGCAGGGTGACGGGCTCGTCGAGCACATACTTGAAGGTGGCGCGCGGGAAGGCCTTCTCGGCCTCGCCGCGTCCCAGCTCGCGCGCCATCTCCTTGCCGTCCTTGGACGAGAACCAGCCGGGCTCGTAGTCGACATAGTCGAAGTCGAACATCTCGTCGGCGCGCTTGGAGGCCCAGGCAACGCGCTCGCCGGCATGGCCCTTTTCCTTCTCGGCCGCCGTGGTCTTGTTGACCGGCGCCGGCATCTCCAGCCGGAAGCGCAGATCGGGGCCAACCACGGTCTGCCACTGGTCGGGCTGGGCATAGGCGACCGTCGCGACGGCCGACAGGGCGGGAGCCGTGAAAACGAACGAACGACGGGTCATTGCAATACTCTTCGACAGGCTCATACCGGCGGCACCAGTTCTTCGCGTCCCGACCAGTCCCAGGCCAGACCGGTGCGCGAGACGCCGAGCAGCAGCCCGTGCAGTTCCTTCGGATGGATCCAGCCGCCGTCGGGATCGGTCACCGGGTCCGAGCCACGCGGCGTGTAGCGGGCGTTGGCGTCGAGCAGCCGCTGGCGCACGTTCGGCCAGTCATGGACCTCGACGTAGCACATGTAGAGCGAGTCGCCGTGCTTGTGGGCGAAGCGGCCCATCGCATGGACGTTGTCGGTCACCTGGCTCAGCTCGATGCGATCGAGCCGGTTGGGCGGATCGAACAGAGTGAGCGTGCCGATATAGCCGAAGCGCTCGCTGCCGATCTCGCTGAAGCGCGACGGATCGAGCCCGAACAGGCCGGCATAGACCGCGGCGACCCGGCGCCAGTCGCTGATCAACGTGTTGGTCGTCTCGTAGAGGAACGAGACCGGTCCGACCCTCGGCCGGTAGGTGCTCTCCGAAATCACGATCGGCAGGCCGAAGGTCGCGTCTTTCGCGAGGTAGAGCTGCCCGTTGTCGCGGTCGTAGTCGATGCCGAGACCGTCCCAACGCTTCACCATGCCATCGAGGTCGGCGGTGCAATAGCCCGCCGTCATCAGTCCCTCGCCGCGCCGACCGAGGAAGTCCTGCGTGAGACCTGCGCCGTCGGGCTCGCAGAGTTCGAACTCGCTCTCGCCGACGGCGAGGATGGTGCGCTTGGCCGAGAGGTGGCGGCTATGGTCGTGCCGCGACACCTGGCTGCCGAGCAACTGGCCGAAGCGCTGCGCCGCCCTGGCGGCGTCGTGCACGGCGATCTGGACGCGGTCGCAACGATCGAGCATGCCGCGACCTTACCTCAGTAGGCACAGTCGCGGAACAGCGCCGCGAAGGATCCTTTCCATTCGCCGTTCCACTTGGCGAGCAGTTCGTCGGCCGGCGCCTGGCCGCTGGCCACGGCGCGATCGAGCGGCGCCAGGTACATGGTCTCGTCAGCGCCGTCCTCGTTGAGCTGCTTGCGGGCGCGAAGCCCGGCATGGGCGATCTCGACGACGTCGCGCGCGAGTTCCGAAAGCACACGGCCGCGGAACATGGTGGCGAGGCCCGACTTCGGCGTTTCAGCCCGCAGATAATCGTGATCTGCGGTGCTCCAGTCCTTCACCAGGTCCCACGCCGCGTCGAGCGCGCCTTGATCGTAGAGCAGTCCGACCCACAGCGCCGGCAGCGCATTCAGCGCCCCCAGCGGACCCGAATCCGCGCCGCGCATTTCGAGGTAGCGCTTCAGGCGCACCTCGGGGAAGGCCGTGGTGATGTGATCGGCCCAGTCGTTGATCGAGGGCAGTTCGCCCGGCCGCGCCGGCAGCTTGCCCTTCAGGAAGTCGCGAAAGCTCTGGCCGGAGGCGTCGATGTACTTGCCGTCGCGGTAGACGAAGTACATCGGCACGTCGAGCATGTAGTCGGCGTAGCGCTCGAAGCCGAACCCGTCCTCGAACACGAAGGGAAGCATGCCGCAGCGGTCGGGATCGGTGTCCGTCCAGATGTGGCTGCGATAGCTCTTGAAGCCGGCCTCCTTGCCCTCCTTGAAGGGCGAGTTGGCGAACAGGGCGGTGGCGATCGGCTGCAGCGCCAGTGAGACGCGGAACTTCTTCACCATGTCGGCTTCGGAATCGAAGTCGAGATTGGTCTGCACGGTACAGGTGCGCAGCATCATGTCGAGGCCCAGCTTGCCCACCTTGGGCATGTACTCGCGCATGATCTTGTAGCGGCCCTTGGGCATCCAGTGCATGTCCTCGCGCGTCCATTCGGGCGCGAAGCCCAGCCCGATGAACGAGGCGCCGATCTCGCCCGCGACCTGCTTCACCTCGTCGATGTGCTGGCCATTCTCGGCCGCCGCCTCGTGCAGGGTCTCGAGCGGCGCGCCCGAGAGTTCCAGCTGTCCACCCGGCTCGAGGGTGATGCTGGCCTTGCCACGCAGCAGGGCGATCGGGTTGTTGCCCTCGACCACCGGCTCCCAGCCAAAGCGCGTCAGCCCTTCGAGCATGGCACGAATGCCGTCCGGCCCGTCATAGGCCAGCGGCTTAAGGGTCCTGGTGTGGTAGCCGAACTTCTCGTGCTCGGTGCCCATGCGCCACTGGGTGCGGGGCTTGTTGCCGGCCGCGAAGTATTCGATCAGCTGCCGCCGATTTTCGATCGGCGCGCCGCCGCCCGACGGAGGTGCGGACATACGATCATCTCTCCCTGATCGCTCCGCGCCTTGTTAGGGCTTCGGGAGCGGCGCGGTCGCATGAGAAAACCTCACCCGAGCCCGCGGCTGGTTCATCCTGTTCGATTCGCTCTCTCCCACATCGCCGGGGGATTGCGCAAGCGCTCAGACGGTAACCCTGGAGGTGCGATAATCGCCGCTGAGACGCGGTGTCGGCCGACGCCAGTCGCCGACCAGCGCCTGCCAGCATGCAAGCGCTGCCAGCGCCGCGGTGTCGGCCCGCAGGATGCGCGGACCGAGCCCGACCGACGTTACATCCTTTATGCGACGGAGCGCCTGCAACTCGTTTTCGGCGAAGCCGCCCTCGGGGCCGATCACGATCGCCCAGGGCGCCGCGCGCGCCGCCTCGTCGAGCGCCGACAGCGCCTCGCCAATGGGCGGTCCGCCGCCGGTTTCGTCGCACATCATCAGGCGCCGGCCGTCGGGCCAGCGGTCGAGCAGCTTTCCGAGATCGACCGATTCCCGCACTTCGGGCACGGTGAGGCGCTCGGTCTGCTCAGCCGCCTCGATCGCATTGGCCTGCAGGCGCCCCACATTGACCCGCTCGACCGCCGTGTGCCGCGTCACCACCGGCTGCAGGACGGAGACGCCCAGTTCGGTCGCCTTCTCGGCGATATAGTCGATGCGGGCCCGCTTCACCGGGGCGAAGCAGAGCCAGACATCGGGCTCGGGGGCCTGCTCGCGCGTGCGCTTGCCCAGTTCGGCGACCGCCGCCTTCTTGCCGCGAAACGAGAGGGTGCCGCGCCATTCGCCGTCCCGACCGTTGAACAGCAGCAGCGGGGCGCCGTCGGGCCGGCGCATGACGTTGCGCAGGTAGTGGACCTGCGCCTCCTCGAGCAGGACCTCGCCGCCGGCCGCGAGATCGGCCTCGACGAAGAGACGTGCCGCACTCATCTATTTGCCTTCATGGATCATTGTCGCGCATAGCTGCATCATGAAGCGCATGATGACGCCATGACCGCCGGGCGGACAACCGGCTTCACCGACATCGACAGGACGCACTGGACGTTGCGTTACCTGCCGCCGTGGGCGCGTCCCTACGGGCGGCTGGCGCGCTGGGACCGACCGATCGGCATCTGGCTGCTGCTGTTTCCCTGCTGGTGGTCCTCGGCGCTGGCCGCCGCGCCGAACTGGGCCCAGCTCGCCGGCTACATGGCCCTCTTCGCGGTCGGTGCCATCGCCATGCGCGGCGCGGGCTGCACCTGGAACGACATCGTCGACCGCAAGGTCGATGCCGGCGTCGAACGCACGCGCGGCCGGCCCCTGCCCTCGGGCGAGCTCAAGCTGCATCATGCGTTGATCTGGATGGCGCTGCAGGGCGCGGTGGGCGCCGCTGTCCTGTTCAAGCTCAACAAGTTCGCGGGTGGCGTGGCGCTGCTCTCGCTGCTGCTGGTGGCGATCTATCCGACGATGAAGCGGATCACCTCGTGGCCGCAGGTCGTGCTGGGCTTCGCCTTCAACTGGGGCGCGCTGGTCGGCTACGCCGCCGTCACCGGCACACTCTCCTGGGCCACGATCGCGCTCTATTTCGGCGGCGTCGCCTGGACGATGGTCTACGACACGATCTACGCCATGCAGGACCAGCGCGACGATGCGGTGGTCGGGGTGCGCTCGACGGCCCGCCGCTTCGCCGCCGCGCCCCGGCGCTGGCTGAGCTTCTTTGCCGTGCTGGCGATCGGCTTGTGGATCGCCACGGGCCTGCTGGCGCCGCTCGGGATCGGCTATTTCGTGCTGCTGGCCGGGATCGCCGCGCACCTCTGCTGGCAGATCGCCCTGCTCAAGCCCGACGATCAGGCCGACTGCCTGATGCGCTTCAAGTCCAACCGCCTCGTGGGCTGGCTCATGCTCCTGGCCCTCATCGTCGACAAGGTACACTGATGTCCAGGCTGCCCGAGGATCCCGAAGACTTCATCCGCACGAACACCGCTCTGGAAGCGCCGGCGATGGTGCCGGAGTTCAGGCTCTGGCTGGCCACCGAGTATGTGCCGATCTGGCAGGCGACCGAGGCCTGGCTCGAGGAGAAGAACGTCGATCCGCCCTACTGGGCTTTCTGCTGGCCGGGCGGCCAGGCGATCGCGCGATATCTGCTCGACAATCCCGAACTCGTGGCCGGCAAGCGCGTGATCGACTTCGCGGCCGGCTCAGGCGTCTCCTCGATGGCGGCGGCGCGCTGCGGCGCCGCCTCGGTGGTGGCCAACGACATCGACCGGCTGTCGCTCGTCGCCGCGCGCCTCAATGCGGCGGCCAACGGTCTTTCCATCGAGACGAGCAGCGAGGACTGGCTCGCGGCAGCACCGGGAAACCCCGAGGCCGACGTGGTGATTGCGGGCGACGTCTGTTACGAGCGCGAGATGTCGGTCCAGGCGCTCGCGTGGCTGCGCAGCCACGCCGCCAAGGGCCGGCTGGTCCTGTTGGGCGACCCCGGTCGCAACTACTTCAGCGCCCAGGGCCTCGAGGAGCGTGGCCGCTATGAAATCCCGACCTCGCTCCAGCTGGAGAACCGCGGCATGCGCGAAACCGTCGTCTGGCGCGTCCTGCCGGTTTCGTGAGGCTATTCGCCGGCCGGCTGTTATAATTCCGTAACTGTTCTTTCACACATGGATCGGGGTAGAGCAGAGACATGCCCCCTAGCACCAAGAAGACGAAGATCAGCGCGGCCGACTTCGCGAGCCTGTACGACGGCTTCAACACGCCGGTCTCCCGCTTCGATTGCGGCCGCAAGTGCGCGCCGCTCAACGAGGGAGAGCCGGTCTGCTGTTCGACGCAGAACGCCGTCCCGGTGGTGCACAAGGCCGAATGGGAGCTCCTCAAGGGCCGCACCGACCTGTGGTCCAAATTCAAGCCCTACGACTACTCCACGCGGATGATCGTCGAGGAGCTGACCTCCGATTGCATGGCCATCCACTGCAAGGGCGCGCGGCACTGTGAACGCGACAACCGCACGATCGCCTGCCGCGGCTTCCCGTTCTATCCCTACCTGACGCGGCAGAAGCAGTTCGTCGGCATCGGCACCTACTGGGTGTTCGAGGATCGCTGCTGGATGATGTCCAATCTCGAGATCGTCGACCGGCCGTTCGTCGAGGAATTCGTCGCCACCTACGAGGCGCTGTTCATCAAGGACAAGGACGAGTTCGATACCTACGTCACCTTCTCCGCCACGGCTCGGCGCGTCTACTCGCGCTGGGGCCGCGAGATCCCTTTGCTGGGCCGCAGGGGCGAGCTGCTGATCGTGACTCCCTCGACCGGCGAGATTCGCCCCGGCAAGCCGAAGGACTTCCCGAAGATCAAGCCGTTCAACTCGGAGAAGAACTACAAGCAGGCCATCAAGGACGCCGGCGGCGAATATCCCAAGGACGGATTGCGCCCGGGCTGAGCCTGTCAACGGTCGCAGGCGCCGCCTTTCGTTCACCGGAAGATCCACGCCGGGCATGCTAGAACACCGCCGTGTCGCCCCTCACCCGCCGCCGCGTCGCCTGGACGCTGTTGCTGCTCACGCCCGCGATGTTCGCCGTGAACATGCTGATGGCGCGGTACGCGACCTTCGTGCCGCCGAACGCTCTGGCGCTGGGACGGTGGTTCTTCGTGGCGCTGCTGCTGCTGCCCTTCGCCGGGCCACGTCTCCTGCGGCATCGCCATGCCCTCGGGCGCGAATGGCGCGACCTGCTGCTGCTGGGCGCGATCGGCATGTGGATCTGCGGCGCCTGGGTCTATATCGGCGCGCGCTCGGTGCCGGCGCTGAACATCGGCCTGATCTACGCCGCCTCGCCCATCCTGGTCGTGGCGCTGGGACGCCTGCTCTACCGCGAGCGCCTGACGACGGGCCGCATCGCCGGGATCGTGCTCTGCCTCGCGGGCGTCGCCGCGGTGTTTGCCAAGGGTCGCCTCGAAAACCTCCTCTCGGTGCAGTTCACCGAGGGCGATCTCTGGATTGCCGCCGCCTCCGCCTGCTGGGGCCTCTATTCGGTGCTGCTCAAGGCGCGGCCGAGCGTGCTCGATCCGCTGACGCGTCTCTGCGCCATCTCGCTTGCGGGGTCTCTCGTCCTGCTGCCCTTCGCCATCGGCGAGGCGCTGCTGTGGCAGGCGCCGGACCTGGCGGACTGGCGCACCTGGGCCTCTTTCCTGGTGCTGGCCGTCATTCCCGGCGTCGGCGCCTACGGCGCCTTCGCCTATTGCGTGCGCGAGCTGGGGCCCTCCGTCACCAGCGTGTCGATGTATCTCGGCCCGCTCTATGTCGGGATTCTCGCGTGGATCGTCCTTGGCGAGGCGCCGCAATGGTACCATCTGATCGGGACGGCGTTGGTGCTGCCCGGCCTGTTTCTCGCGACCCGTTCCACCCCCAAAGGAGTCTGACATGAAACGCGCGATCCTCGCCGTCCTCGCCCTGCTCGTGGCACTGCCCGCCGCGGCCGAGGAGATCGGCTCGGTCGGCTATCGCTTCAAATGGCTCGGGCCCAACGACAAGATCGTGGTCGAGGCGTTCGACGATCCCGACCTCGCGGGCATCACCTGCTACCTCGCGCGCGCCCGGACCGGCGGCTTCAAGGGCATGGTCGGCCTGGCCGAGGACCCGCCTTACGCCTCGATTTCCTGCCACCAGGTCGGCCCGATCGACGGCGACAAGGCAGAGAAGCTCAAGAGCCCGCACGAGGTGTTCAGCGAGCGCGCCTCGCTGATCTTCAAGACGACGCAGGTCGTGCGCTTCTATGACCCGAAGCGCCGCGCCCTCATCTACCTCACCTACACCGACCGCGTGATCGAGGGCAGCCCGCAGAACTCGATCAGCGTCGTGCCCGTCGGACTGCGCTGACCCTCCGGAGAACCATTCAATGACCAGCCGTCCCATGCCCAACTGGCGCTCGCTGATGTTCGTGCCGGTGCTGGCCGAACGTTTCATCGCCAAGGCCCATACGCGCGGCGCCGACGCGCTGATCCTCGACCTAGAGGACTCGATCATCCCGTCGAAGAAAGCCGAAGCGCGCGCCGCGATCGCCGCCGCCGTGCCGCGGGTCTCACAGAACGGCGCAGACGTCGTCGTGCGCATCAACCGGCCGCTGGAACTGGCGGTGCCGGACATCGAGGCTGCGGTGATGCCCGGCGTCTCGGCGCTGATCTACGATCAAACGTGCGCCGCTGAGCTGCATCGCAAGCGCAAGCGCGGGCAAGTACCGACGCCGGATCGGCGCGTCGTCATCAACGAGCGCATCTGCGAGGGGTGTGGCGACTGCAACGTG
>CAZPOS010000037.1:0-619 GCA_964588065.1 uncultured Reyranella sp. | reverse complement strand
GTGATGCCGGGCGTCTCGGCGCTGATGTTGCCCAAGGTGATGGGCCCCGAGCATGTGCGCCTGCTGGCCGAGCTGGTGACCGAACGCGAGCGGCAGCTCGGCATGGAGATCGGCCATACGCGCTTCCTCGTGCTGATCGAGACGGTGGCCGCGCTGCCGCATCTCTTCGCCATCGCCGCCGAGCCGCGCATGGCCGGCATGTCGGTCGGCGGTGAGGACTTTGCCACCGACATGGGCGCCATCCCGTCGGCCGACAGCATGTACGTCTTTGCCATGCAGGGACTGGCCGCCTGCCGCGCCGCCGGAATCCTGCCGATGGGTTCGATGGGCCAGCTCGCCAAGATCGACGATCTCGAGTCCTATCGCGCCGGCCTGAGGCGCGGCCGCGAGCTGGGCTTCACCACGGCCTCGTGCATCCATCCCGCCCATGTGCCGATCATCAACGAGGAATACGGCGCCTCCGACGCCGAGATCGACCGCGCCCGCCGGCTGCTCGCCGCCTTCGAGGTCGCTAAGGCCAATGGCGAAGGCGCCGTCGCGTTCGAGGGCAGCATGGTCGACCTGCCGATCGTCATCCGCGCGGAACGTTTGCTCGCCCGCGCCGCTTCCTGGAAGAAGA
>CAZPOS010000036.1:0-29971 GCA_964588065.1 uncultured Reyranella sp. | reverse complement strand
TTGTCCGTGCCGTAGGCCAGGGCCGCCGCGGTCGGCTCGTTGATGATGCGCAGGACCTCGAGGCCGGCGATGCGGCCGGCATCCTTGGTGGCCTGGCGCTGGGCGTCGTTGAAGTAGGCCGGGACGGTGATGACCGCCTGGTCGACCTTCTCGCCGAGATAGGCCTCGGCAGTCTCCTTCATCTTGCCGAGAATGAAGGCCGAGATCTGGCTCGGGCTGTACTGCTCGCCGTTCACCTCGACCCAGGCGTCGCCGCTCGCGGCCTTCTCGATCTTGAAGGGGACGAGCGTCTTCTCCTTGGCGACCATGGGGTCGTCGAAGCGGCGGCCGATCAGGCGCTTGACCGAATAAAGGGTCTTCAGCGGGTTGGTGACGGCCTGGCGCTTGGCAGCCTGGCCGACCAGGCGCTCTCCGCCGTCCGTGAAGGCGACCATCGAAGGCGTCGTGCGCGCGCCCTCGGAATTCTCGATGACCTTGGTGTCGCCGCCTTCCATGACCGCGACGCACGAATTGGTCGTTCCCAAGTCGATGCCAATGACTTTCGCCATGATTTCTACTCTCTTCCCTCGGCAAGCCGTTCCGGGCCCAAAGGCGCCCGATCGGCCCCCGTACTATGGTTACCTGCCGGAAAAACCGGATCAGGGACAGGGGCTATATAGGTCCTGTCCGCCTGCCTGCAATGGACGTTGGGACCAAAATCTCCGCTGGAATGTGCCGTTCGGCGCACTACCGGGCGGACTCATGGGGACGGCCGGCAGAGCCGGCCGCCTCCTCAATTCGCGTTGGCAGCCGACGGGCCGGGAGCGGGACCGCCCTTGGAAACCGCGACCATCGCGGCCCGCAGCAGGCGGCCGGCGATCAGGTATCCGGGGATCAGTTCCTGGACCACCGTGCCGCGAGGCACGTCGGGATTCTCGACCTCCATCATGGCCTGGTGGAACTCGGCGTTGAAGGGCTTGCCGAGGCTCTCGATGCGGGTGACGCCGTGGCGCTCAAGCACCGACTGCAGCTCGCGATCGGTCGCCTGGATGCCGACGATCACGTTGCGCATCGCCGGATCGAGGGAGTCGAGATCGGCGGGCAGGGCCGACAGGGCGCGGCCGAAATTGTCGGCCACCGAGAGCATGTCCCGGGCAAAGCGCTCGACTCCGAACTTGCGCTCCTTCTCGACATCCTGCTGGGCGCGGCGGCGCACGTTCTGCGCCTCGGCCAGGGCCCTGAGCTGCTTGTCCTGGAGATCGGCCTTCTCGGCCTGGAGCTGCTCGACGAGACGCTGCCACTCGGCCGCGGTTTCGGGCCGGGGCGGAATGTCGATGTTGTCGGGGTCGACCGGCATATCCGCCGGGGCGCCGCCCGCGGATGGATCGCTGGCCATATGGTGTCCCTTTGTCTGTGTATGTTGGTTGCTCGAAGCGGCCTTCACTTAGGGATGAGGCCGCCCCGGGTCAACTGGCTCAGCTCGCCTGCAGGGGTGCATGCAGCTTGGTGCCGCGCACGATGATGCCGCCGCGGTCGCCGATGGTGACCGAGCCGTAGCGCTGGGCGAAGATGTCGGGCAGCGGCCGGGCGGCATCGGCCGCCAGCCACAGGCGCAGCAGGTGACGGCGGCGCTCCGGCTCGGGCCAGTCCTCGAAGCCGGTGCGGTCGTGCAGCATGGTATGGTTGTGCACCAGCTGCACGTCGCCCGGCTTGAATTCCATGAACGTGTTCAGCGCCGGGTCGTTGGCCAGCGAGTCGAAGAGGTCGAGGGCCTCGATCAGCTCCGGCGTGTGCCGCGGCGCGTCGGGGAAGCGCTGGGCGCTGTCGATGTACTGGCGCTGGTAGATCGCGGTCAGATAGCCCTGGTGCCAGTTGAAGACAGGGATCTCGAAATACGGCTTCTGCCCCTCCGGCACCTCGCCCCGCCGGTCCGTGGCGATCGGCTGGAACAGCAGCTCGAGCAGGTCGGGCCGGCGGCGCCGCATCTCGTTGAAGATCGTGGTCGAACTCACCAGCGCCGACAGGCCGCCCGCCTTGGCGGTCTTGAGGCAGAGCAGCCCGACGATGTCGCAGGAATCGGTGTGGTAGGTCTGCCGTTCGTGCGTCTGGTAGATGCGCACGTTGGGATCGTTCACGTCGAGCCCGAGATCCTGGACGTGGCCCAGCACGTGGCCCTTGCCGTTCTGCGAGCGGGCGCTGCCGAGATGGGCGCCGAGGCCGAAGAAGGCGGTCGCCGATTCGCGGATCGACCAGCGCTCGACCGGCAGACCTCGCAGCAGCAGGAAGCCGCGGCCGTTCAGCACCTCGTCGTCGACGCGCGCGCGCAGCCTGGCGCCGAGTGTCGGCAGCGGGAAATCCTGCGGCTTCAGGACGGCGATGTCGGCATCGCGTGCGACCAGCGCCCGGGTCGCGGCCTCCACCTCGGCCACCTCGGCGGCGGAGAGCGGCATCATCCAGTCGTCGCGCTTGGCGATCTCGGGCCCATACCAGGCGGCGGCGCCGGTCTGCTCCGGCGGGAGTTCGTACGACATGTCAGGCGTTCCTCGGGTTGGTCTTTTTATGCGTCCCACGGAAAGCGTGGGGCGAAGAGTTCGGTGTCGCTGGTCGAGAGCCGGTAGCTCTCGGTGGCGTTGACCAGTGCAGCCCGGATGCCGGGCTCCAGCGCGCTGTGACCGGCATCGGGCACGATCACATAGCGCGCCTCCGGCCAGGCGCGGGCCAGGGCATCGGCCGTCACCGGCGGGCAGACGATGTCGTAGCGGCCCTGGACGATGGTCGCGGGCAGGTGGCGGACCCTGTCGAGATCGGTCCAGGGCCAGCCTTCCGGCACGAAGGTGCCGTTGGCGAAGTAGTGGGCTTCGATGCGCGAAAGAGCCAGCGCGAAGCCGCCATGGTCCGTCTCGAACGGCGCGCGAACCGTCGGGTACAGGGTCGAGCAGGCCGCCTCGTAGCGACTCCAGGCCCGTGCCGCCGGGCGATGCAGGTCGGGATTGCGGTCGATCAGCCGGCGGTAATAGTTGCCCAAAAGGTCGGCGCGCTCCTCGGGCGGCAGATGCTCGGCGAACTCGCGCCACGCTTCCGGGAAGATGGTGCGCATGCCGTGGAGGAACCAGTCGATCTCCGGGCGCGCACCCAGAAAAATGCCGCGCAGGATGAAGCCGGTCGCCCGGCCAGGATGGCTGAGGCCGTAGGCCAGCGCGAGCGTGCTGCCCCACGAGCCGCCGAACAGCAGCCAGCTTGGTATGCCGAGATGCGTCCTCAGCTTCTCCATGTCGGCCACGAGATCGGCCGTGGTGTTGTCCCGCAGCTCGCCGAGCGGCATCGACCGGCCACAGCCGCGCTGGTCGAACACGACGATGCGGTAGAACTGCGGGTCGAAGAAGCGACGATGGACCGGTGCCGAGCCGGCGCCCGGGCCGCCGTGCAGGAAGACGACCGGGACCCCCTCCGGATTACCGCTCTGTTCCCAATAGATCGTATGGCGACCGTCGACCGCGAGCATCCCGCTGGCATAGGGCGAGATCTCGGGAAACAGATCGGAACGAAGAGGGGTCTCTGAACGCGGCATGCGATTGTCCTCTGCGGCATCACTGCCATAGCGGCGGCATTCGTGCCAGCCTCGCAGGCGATTGCAGCCTTGTCCGTCGAGCGTCTAAGGTCGGACCGTTCCAGGAGGATTCGTGGGTATTCGCCGTATTCTGGCGCTGGTCGCTCTGTTGGCCGGCGTCGTTGCCTGCACGTCCGCGGATCCGTCCGCCCCAGCCTCGGCTGCGGCGACCGGACGCGGCGCTGCCGCCCTGCCCCGGGACATCGAGAAGCTCGTCGGCCCGGCCGACCAGGATGTCCGTCTGCAAGCCTATGTCGAGCGGGTCGGGCAGCGCGTGGCGACGGCTGCCGGTGTCGGCGGCTTTCGGTTCATCGTGCTCGATTCGCCGGTCGCCAATGCGCACGCCGTTCAGTCCTATGTCTTCGTGACGCGAGGCCTCCTGGCCCTGCTCGAGAACGAGGCCGAACTCGCGGCGGCCGTCGGTCACGAACTCGGCCATCTCGTGCAGCGTCACGCCGCGCAGCGCGCGCGCGTCCGTCAGGGCGTGCTGGACGCCGCGATCGGCGCGGCGGCCGCCACCGGGTCGGTCACGGTCGGCCGCGCCGTGGCGCAGGACGGCTTGCTCGCCCTGCGGCGCTACTCGCGGGAACAGGAGCTCGAGGCCGACCGTCTGGGCCTGGGCTATATCGTCAAGGCCGGCTATCGCGGCGATGCGATGGCTTCCCTGATCGACCGCCTGCGCCGCCAGGGCGCACTCGAGGCACAGATCATGGGCGAGGCACCGGATGTCGGGGATCGGCCGAGCGCCGCCTCGACCCATCCCGTCCCGATCGAGCGCACGGCGGCGATCGCCGGGCTGCCGCTCGCCAACGCGCCCGGCGAAACGAACGAGAAGGGCTATTTCGCGGCGATCGACGGCATGTCGGTCGACGATTCGCCTCGGGAGGGATTCATTCGGGGGCGCACCTTCCTTCATCCCACCCTGCGCCTCGCCTTCACCGCCCCTGCGGGCTTCCACCTCATCAACGACAGCGACGGCGTACTGGCGGTCAACCGCGACCGCTCGATGATGCTGTTCGCCTGCCTGCCGACCCCGATTTCGGGTCCGCTCGACGACTGGATGCGCAACAAGCTGAAGCCGACGCCAACCAACATCCAGACCCTCGACATCAACGGCAACGAAGCCGCGATCGGCGCGCGTCCGCGCGGCTCCGATACCGGGCTCGGCCAGGCGCGCTACGTCGTCATCCGCGACGGGAACCGTGTGTGCAACTTCGCCCTGGTGAGCGAGGGCGCGAACCAGGACCGACAGATCGAGGAGATGGTGCGCGCAGCACGGACCTTCCGGACCCTGACGCCGGCCGAAGCCGCGGCGCTGCGGCCTTACCGGCTGCGCATCGTCTCGCCGGCGGGATCGACGCCGACACAATTGGCGGCCCGCATGCCCTATCCCGATCTGAAGATGGAACGGCTTCTGGTGCTCAACGCGGCGCAGACGCCGGCCGAGCTGGTGAACCGCAGCCAGATCAAGATGATCGAGCCTTAAGCCTCGATCCGCTCGCGTACCGCGCCGTCGGCGCCGAGCGCCACGAGGGCCGGTGTCCCGCGCCCGACGGTCAGGACGCGGCCGGAGTCCTGCGGAACGTTGCGCGAGGGGCCGGTGCCGCGCACCACGCGCGCGATGCCGGGCCAGCCACCGTCGCTGGCCTTGCCCAGCGCCTCGTCGAGGGCCGCGTCGGTGTGGGTGCTCCACCAGAAGGCATCGGCCTGCCCGTCGAGCGGCCGGCCGGGATCGACCCCGCTGGCGGCAAAGACGAGTCGGCCGTCGGCGCTGAAGGCGGCGCGGGACAGGGCGTTCAGGAGATCGCCATGGCCCGGCCGGGCCGCCTGGCATTCTCGCAGGCCCGAGGTCCAGCGGGCGATCGCCCGGGAGCCGTTACGGCTGGCGATACGGCCCTCGGCGATGGAATAGCCGTAGGCCTCGATGATGGCGGCCAGCCCGCGCGACAGCATCCAGTCGAGCACGTCGAGCGGCGCCAGCGCGAACTGGAGCTGCAGTGCCTTGTGCCAGATCTCCTCCTGCGGCCCGCGCAGGAAGACGAAATCCTCGACCTCGGCACCAGGCCGCGCCAGCAGGCGCCGCCGCAAGAGAAGCATGAGATCGAGTGTGCGCGGCGTGTTGCCGGCGGCGCCCAGCATGTTGCCCAGCACCACGAGCCGGTCGCCGGACTGCCAGCGCTGCATCAGCGCGTCGCCCAGCCGCTCGAGCGCGGCATCGTCGCCGGCCAGGGCGCCGAGCGCCCAGGTGGTGCCGCCCGCGCGCAGGCGGGCGATCGAGGCGGCTTTGGTCATGATCGAGGAGACGCGCGGCGGGAGTCCGGGCATGAAAAAGGCGGCACGACAGGCAGGTGTCGGGCCGCCTTTTCGCTCATGGTCGTACCAGGACCGTCTAGGCGACCTTCTGCAGGACGCTGTTGAGCTTCTGGGTCGCCAGGTCCTTGTCGATGCGTTCGACGGCGGCGAGTTCGCGCGCCAGGCGGTCCAAAGCGGCCTCGTAGATCTGACGTTCGCTGTAGGACTGGTCGGGCTGGCCGGCATTGCGATGCAGGTCGCGCACGACTTCCGCGATCGATACCGGGTCGCCCGAGTTGATCTTGGCTTCGTATTCCTGGGCGCGACGGTTCCACATGGCGCGGCTGACACGGCTGCGGCCCTTGAGGGTGACCAGCGCGCTCTCCATGATCTTGCGCGAGCTGAGCTTGCGCAGACCGGAGATCTTCGCCTTCGCCACCGGAACGCGGAGCATCATCCGCTCCTGTTCGAACGAAATCACGAACAGGTCGAGCTTGTGACCCGCAATTTCCTTGGCTTCGATATCAATTACACGGCCGACGCCATGCGTCGGGTACACCACGAAATCGCCCTTCTCGAAGGCATATTCCTTCGGCTTGGCGGGCGCCTTCTTCGGCTTGGCCATATCATCTAGTCCCTTCACAACAGCCCCGCTTTCTGCGATACCGCGACCCACCGCATACGCTCCCCTGCGTAGTCGGCCCGGCGTCACGCCATCGGTAGGTTTCTTTCGGATACCGAAGTGGATACCGAGCCAGCGGCGGACCGGACCCCGGACCGCTTCAAGCGGCAGTCTCATATCAGAATTCAGGCGCGGAGTCGCGCAATATGTTGCATTTCAGCAACGGTCGAGCCATGCAGAAACTGCATGACTGTTGCAAAAGGTACAATAAAGGACTTTGCCTGAGAAAACTCAGCGCGCCGCAGGCTTGTCGCTGAAGTATTTCTCGAACTTGTCCTTCTCGTCCTTGAACTGCTCGGCATCCGCCGGCGCCTCACCCTTGCGGGTAATGTTGGGCCAGGTCAACGACAGACTGCGGTTCAGCTCCAGCCATTTCTCCAGGCCCTTTTCCGTGTCGGGCAGGATGGCATTCGGTGGGCATTCGGGCTCGCAGACACCGCAGTCGATGCATTCGTCCGGATTGATGACCAGCATGTTCTCGCCCTCGTAGAAGCAATCCACGGGGCACACTTCGACACAGTCCATGTACTTGCACTTGATGCAAGCCTCAGTCACGACATAGGTCATATCAGCTCCAGAAACGAGCGGCGGCTGCTTAACGTGCGTTCCCCCGCCGCGCAAGGCTGGCGATGGCGCGCTCGCCATTTAAGCCGGGTCGATCTCCTCATACAACGCGCGCGCTTCCGGCGCGGGCCCGCGACGTTCGCCGAGCGCCAGAATACGCACGACCCTCACCTTCGGACCAAGGGCGAAGGTGAGCACCATGCCTGGGGCTACTGTGGCGTGCGGCTTCTCGACGGCGCGCCCGTCGATTCGGCAACGCGACTTCTCCACGTAGCGTGACGCCAGAGTGCGGGTCTTGAAGAAGCGCGCATGCCAGAGCCACTTGTCGAGCCGCATCGCGCCTCAGCGGTTCACGGGCGGCTACTTCTTCCCGCCGAGCTTGAGCTCGAGCAGCTTGGCGAACGGCGAATCCGCGGCCTGCTCGCCCTTCGTCTCCGTGGAGGCGTAGAGGCGCAGAGCCGGACCACCGCTATCGCGCCGCGGCGGGCGCGGGCCGCGCCTGTCGTCGCGCCCCCGATTGTCCTGCGGCGGCCGACCGTCCTTGCGCTCCTGCTTCTGACCCTCCGGACGGGGGCCATTGCCGGCATGACCGCCCCCCGGCCGGGAGCCGCTGCGGGGGCCGTCGTCCCTGCCTTTCGGCGGACGGGGCGAATCGGCAAAGAACTGACGCTCGTTGGGGCGTTCGGGCCGCTCGCGGCGACGTTGGTTGCGCTCGCGCTCCTGCAGCCGCTGGCGCTCGCGCTGCTCCTCGCGCTCGCGCACGAAGCGCGGCTTGATCGAGAAGGCGTAGAGCGGTCCATTCTCCTCCGAGGGTGGATGCACGCGGTAGCCGAGCGCCCGCAACACGTCGGCCATCTCGGGCTCGGAACAGCCGACCAGGGACATCATCTGCGGCGTCGCCCGGAACCAGCCGGGCGGCAGCGGACGCGGCTCCTTCTTCGCCGGCTTGGTCTCGGCCTTGGCAGGGGCGGTCTCGGCGGGTTCGGCGGCCGCTTCCGCTGCCGTTTCCGGAGCAGGTCCGGTCGCGGCCGGCTCGGTTGCCGCTTCTTCGCCGACGGTTGTCTCGCCCGTCGGTTCCTGCGCCGTCGACACCTCGGCGGGAGCCGACTCGACAACCGGCGCGGCCTCGGCCGGGTCTTCGGCAACGGTTTCAGCCGCAGGCTCCGGTGCCGGCTCAGCGGCCGGCTCGGACGCGGCAACAGGCTCCGACGCGGAAGTTTCGACCCTGGCCTCGGTGGCCGTCTCCGCCGGCTCGTTTTCGCCAAAAGCGGCGGCGACGATCGCCCATTCGCTGATCTCGTCGGCCGTTGCCGCGGCCGGAATGGCGGGAGCGTCCACAGTCGCCTTGGCGACCGGCTTCTTCTCCTGCTTTTCCTGCTGCTGCGCGCGGCGCGACGACTCGCGGCTGTCGCGCACCGCAGCCCGTGCCATGGCGGCGAGGCGCTCCACCATGTCGGCGCGGATCGCGTGATCGCCGAGAGGCAGGTAGCCGATGGCGGCATAGAAATCGCGTTCGGCGTCGCGCGGCAGATCCATCGACGTCCGGCCTTCAGCCGGCAGGGTCGGGATCGTCTCGCGGTTCTTGGCGATCATCCAGAGGCCGGCGCGCAGGCGGATCGGCACCGGCTTCAGCATGCTCGGGAAATAGAGCGAGAAGACGCCGATGCGGACGCCGAGGCGGGCCAGCGCCTTACGATCCTCGTCGCTGAGCTGGGCGAGTTGTTCCTCGACCGGGCGGCGCGGCAGGACGCCGAGCCCTTCGCAGAGCTGGAAGATGACGCCGCGCGCGCCGGCCGGCAGTTCGGTGGTGGCGCGTGCGTCCATCAATTCGCTGAGGCCGAGGCGGATGCGGGTCTCCACCCAGGTGGCGGCGCGCTTGCGCACCTCTTCGCGGGCCGGACCGTCGAGCAGATCGGTGGCAATCGCCTCGACCTTCGGGGCCAGCACGTCGCCGGAGGGGAGCAGCCGGGCCACGGGGCCACCGCCCCAGCAGACGCGCAGCTGGCCGTCGAAGACGATTTCGCCGTCGGGACTGTTCACGAAAGCCTGAAGGCGGTCCGGCAGATCCTGGCGCAAGGCGCGCAGAGCCGCACTCAGAACCGCTTTCTGGTCGGTCTGTCCTTCGGTGGCGTCGGGTACGAAGCGGAAGCCCTCGATGCGACCGAGATGCTCGCCCTCGACCGTGACTTCGCCCGCTGCGGCGACTGACGAGTTCATTTCACCCTCATCGCGCAATCTTCGTACAAGCAAAGCCGCGCGTCTATCGACAAACCGTTGCGTGAGTCGTTGATGCAAAACATCCGAAAGCCTGTCCTCGATGGCGCGCGCGCGCTCCTGCCAGTGGGTGGCGCGCTGTATCCAGTCGGGCCGGTGAGAAATATAGGTCCATGTCCTAACGTGTGCGATGCGCGCCATCAACGTGTCGATGTCGCCGTCGAAACGCTCGAGGCGCTTCACATGGCTCTCGATCCAGTCCTCGGGCAGGCGTTCGCCACCCTGGGTCAGATGCCCGAAGAGCTGTCCCAGCAGCTGGATGTGGTCTTCCGTCATCGTCTTGCGGAAATCGGGGACCTGGCACACTTCCCAGAGCAGCTTGATTCGGCGCGGCGAGTGCAGGCGCGGCAAAAACGCCGACTGCGCCGCCAGTGTCTGCAGGGCGATCTGATCGTCCTGTTCGCGGACGCGCTGGAGCGCCGGATGGGGAGGGCTGGCATTCAGCGAGGCGATCAGGGCCTGCACCGAGCGGAAATCGAGCTGGCTGTTGCGCCACTGCAGGTCGCGCAGCGGATCGAACCGATGATTCTCGATCGCCTCCACGACGTCTGCGTCGAGGCCGGGCACGCCGGCCGTGGTGCCGAACGTGCCGTCGTTCATGTGCCGTCCGGCGCGGCCGGCGATCTGTGCGAGTTCGCCGGTGCGCAACGGGCGAGAGCTGCGACCGTCATACTTCCGCAACGACGCGAACCAGACATGGTTGACGTCCATGTTGAGGCCCATGCCGATCGCGTCGGTCGCCACGAGATAGTCGACCTCGCCCGATTGGAACATGTCGACCTGCGCATTGCGGGTGCGCGGACTCATCGCGCCCATCACGATCGCCGTGCCGCCGCGTTGCCGGCGAATCAGTTCTGCGATCTCGTAGACTTCGTTGGCGGAGAAGCCGACGACCGCCGAGCGATGCGGCAGCCGGGTGGCCTTCTTCGAGCCGACATAGGTCAGGTTGGAGAAGCGCGGGCGCGCCACAACGTCGATGTCGGGCAGCAGTCGGTTCAGCACCGGACGGATCGTGTCCGCGCCCAGCAGCATCGTTTCGTTCAGGCCGCGCGCATGGAGCAGCCGGTCGGTGAAGAAGTGGCCGCGCTCCGGGTCGGAGGCCATCTGAACCTCGTCCACGGCGATGAACGACACCGGTCTCTCGACCGGCATCGATTCGACGGTGCAGACGAAATAGCGTGCACTCGCCGGCGCGATCTTCTCCTCGCCGGTGATCAACGCGACCTGGGACGCGCCCTTCAACTTGACGATGCGCTCGTAATTCTCGCGCGCCAGCAGACGCAGCGGAAAGCCGATCATGCCCGAGTCGTGGCCGAGCATGCGCTCGATCGCGAGGTAGGTCTTGCCGGTGTTGGTGGGACCGAGGACGGCGGTCAGGCGGCCGGAGGCGCCGGAAAGCGACATGGATCCACCTTCGCGCGCGGCCGCGGCGGAAGCAAGGCGCCGCTTCAGGCCGCCGCGCCGCGTGCCGGGGCGAGGCCGAGTGCCTGCAGGGCTCGCGCCAGGACCGGTGAGCGGTTGTCGGCCCGCCACACCACCGAAACCTCGTTGATCGGCGCTTCGCCGCGCAGGGTCTTGAACGCGACGCCGGGGAATCCAGCCGCCGCCAGCGTCCGCGGTATTACCGAGACACCCGCGCCGACCGAAACCAGGCTCAGAATGGTGAGGAGGTTGCGGGGCTGGTGCGGCGGAATGGTCGGGCTGATGCCGGCTGCCCGACAGGCAACGATGATGCTGTCGTAGAAGATCGGCGACATGTGCCGCAGCGGCAGGACGAAGTCGTCGCCTGCAAACTCGGACAGCCGCACCTGGCGGCGCCCGGCCAGACGATGCACGTCCGACATCGCCATGAGCATCGGCTCGCGAACGATCGTGCGCGTGACGAGATCGGGATGCGGCGTCGGCATGTGCAGGAAGGCGATGTCGAGCTTGTCCTCGTGCAGCGCCGCGATCTGCTCCGACGAACTCATTTCCTGCCACAGGACGGTGACACCCGGCACACCGCGCGAGATCCGGCTGTAGAGCTTGCGGATCTCGGTGAAGACCGAGGAGGTGATGAAGCCGGCGCGCAGGTAGCCGCTGCGCCCCTCGTGCGCGCGCTGCACGACATGGCGCAGCCCGTCGGCCTGGGCGATCAGCCGGCGCGCCTCGTCGAGCAGCGCCGTGCCGGCATCGGTGATGCGCACCGAACGCTTCGTTCGATGGAACAGCGGGGCACCGATCGCCAGCTCGAGGTTCTTGATGTGTTGTGTGAGCGGCGGCTGCGAGAGCGCCAACCGTTTAGCGGCTCGGCCGAAATGGAGTTCTTCGGCCACGGCGAGGAAACAGCGAAGCGATCGCAGATTCATGGGTGATACGATATTCGGAATAGTCTGATTTAAAAAATATAATTCTCATATGATCGATCTCGGCGAATCCTTCTGCCCGGAGGAAACGCAAAATGAAAACGAGACGATTTGCGCTGTGTGCGCTGGCGGCGCTCGCCTGCACCGGATCGGTGCTCGCGGGGGCAGGGGCGAACGCGCAGTCCTATCCCGACAAGCCGATTCGCCTGATCGTGCCGTTCACGCCCGGCGGCGTGACCGACAATATCGGCCGCGTGCTGGCCGAACGAATGGGCCGGGAACTCGGTCAGAGCATCATCATCGACAACCGCGCGGGCGCCAACGGGCGGATCGGGACCGACGCCGTCGCCAAGGCCGCGCCCGACGGATACACGCTGCTGCTGGGCGGCATCGGCGCGCTCACCATCCATCCGCACATGCTCAAGGTGCCGTACGATCCGGTGAACGATTTCGTGCCGATCAGCCTCGTCGCCACCAACGACGTCGTCATCGTCGTCAATCCGAAGGTGCCGGTGAAGACGCCGGCCGAGCTGGTGGCCTATGCGAAAGCCAACGGGGCCAAGATGCAGTACGGCTCCTCAGGCATCGGCGCGCCGACCCACCTGGCGGCGGAGCTCTTCAAGACACGCGTCGGCTCGACCATGGTGCACGTGCCCTACAAGGGCGACAGCGCCGCCGTGATGGACGTCGTCGCCGGCAATGTCGACCTCAGCTTTTCGACCGTCTCGGCGACCTTGTCGCTGATCCAGGCCGGCAAGCTCCGGGCAATCGCGATGACCGGGCTGCAGCGCTCGCAGAGCCTGCCCGATGTGCCGACGCTCGACGAGACGGTGCTGAAGGGCTTCAACGCCGACACCTGGGTCGGCCTGTTCGCGCCCGCCCATACCCCCGAGCCGATCATCACGCGGCTCTACCAAGCGACGAAGCAGGCGCTGGCCGATCCCGAGGTTCGCCGGAAGCTGATCGCCGGCGGCAACAACATCGTCGGCAACGACACCGCTCAGTTCCGTGCCTTCCTGGATGCCGAATCGAAGAAGTGGGGTGACGTGATCCGCACCGGCAACATCAAGTTGGACGAATGATGCCGCCCCGCGTTCGAGCGGTTTCATCGACCGCGCTGCAAGGCAGGGCAATCGTCGGATGAGCGGCGATCCCGTGCTTTACGAGATGCAGGGTCCTGTCGTGATCGTCACCCTGAACCGGCCGGAGAAGCGCAACGTCGTGAACACGGCGATGCGCGACGCAGTCCTGGCGGCGTGGCAGCGCTTCGAGGCCGATCCGGCGGCGCGGGTGGCGATCCTGACCGCCGCGGGCGACAAGGCCTTCTGCGCCGGCCGCGACCTATCGGAAGCGGCGAGCGGACACGGGCACGGCTTCATCCCGATCCTGCGCGACACGGTGTCGGTCTCCAAGCCGGTGATCGCCGCCATCAACGGTGCGGCCCTGGGCGGGGGCTGCTTCATGGCGATCTCCTGCGACCTCTGCGTCGCGGCCGAAAGCGCGAGCTTCGCGCTGACGGAAGCGCGCGTCGGACGCGCGCCGATCTATGCCTTCTGGTTGAACGGCATGATCCCGCAGAAGGCGGCGCTCGAGATGGCGATGACCGGCAATCCGATCACGGCGCGCCGCGCCTACGAACTGGGCCTGGTCAATCACGTCGCTCCCGACGCCTTCCTGATGGAAAAGGCGCTGGGCCTGGCGATGGACATCTGTGCCGCTGCGCCACTCGCCGTAAGCGCCACCAAGGCGATGATCTACGAGACCGCCACTCTCGATCCCGAGGCGGCCTTGGCGGCTTCGCTCCAGAGGTTCGAGCCGGTGTTCAAAAGCGAAGACGCCCAGGAGGGTATGCGTGCCTTCCGCGAGAAGCGTCCGCCCGTGTGGAAAGGAAAATAGGAGAAGACGATGCCCCTGCTTTGCGAGAAACGCGGCCACGTGGCCATCCTCACTCTGAGCCGCCCGGAGGCGCGAAACGCCTGGGACGAGGACTTCAACGAGGGGCTCGAGGCGCAGCTCTCTGCCCTCGAGCACGACCATGAGATCCGCTGCGTGATTCTGACCGGCGACGAGAAGGGCGCCGCCTTCTCGGCCGGCGCCAACCTCGCCGACAGCGAGACGCACACCGTCGCCTCGCCCGCGGCCTTCATCACCGGCATCCCGCATTGGCGAAAGTTCGTCGCCAATCTGCTGACCGACTTTCCCAAGCCGGTGATCGCCGCGGTCAACGGCTATGCGATCGGCATCGGCTGCATCGCCACCTATTGTTGCGACCTGATCGTGGCGTCGGAGCGCGCGGAATGGCGCCTGCCGCAGGTGCGGCTGGGCATCATGCCGGCCTATGGCGGGGCCGTGCGTCTGGCGCGCTGGGTCGGCAAGGGCAATGCCATGAAGGCGGCCCTCGGCCATCCGATCGACGCCGCCGAAGCCTATCGCATCGGCCTTGCGCAATGGCTGGTGCCGCATGCCGAGCTCATGGACCGCGCCCTCCGGGTCGCCGATGAGATCGCGGCCCTGCCGCCGCTCGCCGCGCGGCTGGCGAAGGAATCGCTCACCAAGGGCCTCGATATTCCCAACATCCAGGATGCCTCTGAGGTCGACGTCTATCGCTTCATGGCGCTCAGCCAGACCGAGGATTCCAAGGAAGCCCACAAGGCCTGGCGCGAGAAGCGCAAGGCCACGGTGCGCGGCACCTAACATGACAGCCTTTGCAGGCATCCGCGTTCTCGATCTCAGCCGTGTTCTCGCGGGGCCGTCCTGCGGGCAGATGCTCGCCGATTTCGGCGCCGACGTGATCAAGGTGGAGGACGTCGGTGGCGACGAGAATCGCAAGTGGGCGCCGGTCATCGACGGCCAGAGCGCCAACTTCCTGAGCGTCAACCGCGGCAAGCGGGGCATGACACTCAACCTCAAGAGCCAGGCCGGCCAGGAGGTGCTGGCCGGCCTGGTGCGCAAGGCCGACGTGGTGATCGACAGCTTCCTGCCCGCGGTCGCCCGGCGGCTCGGGGTCGACGATCCCGCGCTCCGCGCGCTGCGTCCCGATCTCGTGCACGCGACCATCAGCGGCTACGGTCACGAGGGGCCGCTCGCGGACAAGCCGGGTTACGACCTGATGCTGCAGGCTTTCAGCGGCATGATGGCGATGACCGGCGAGCGCGACGGCGGTCCGATCCGCGCCGGCGCCTCCTTCATAGACATGGCGACCGGACTGCTGGCCTTCTCCGGCATTGCCACGGCGCTCTATGCGCGGCAGGCCGGCAAGGCGGGCGGTCAGCACATCCGCGTCTCGCTGATGGAGACGGCGATCGCGCTGCTCGGCTACCACGTGCCGGCCTACACGATGGGCGGTAAGGTGCCGCCGCGCGACGGGTCCGGCGTCTGGCACATCGTGCCCTACCAGGCCTTCGCAACGCGCGACGGCCACGTGCTGGCGGGCGCTACCAACGATGCGGCGTGGCAACGGCTCTGCGCGGCGATCGGCGCGACGGCGCTCGCGGCCGATCCGGGGTTCGCGACGCCGGCCCTGCGCATCGAGAACCGCGACCGCGTGGTCCCGGCGCTGGCGGAGATCTTCGCCACCCGGCCGACGGCCGAGTGGGTCCAAGCGCTCGACGCCGCCAACGTGCCATGCGCGCCGGTGAACGACATTGCGCAGACGCTCGCCCATCCGCAGGTCGCGGCGATGAATATGGTGCTGGACGTGGCGCGCCGCGACGGCGGCTCGATGCGGTTGGTGGGCGTGCCGCTCAACCTGACGGCGACGCCAGCGGCGCCGGGTGGTGCCCCGCCGCTGCTCGGCGAACACACCGACGCCATCCTGCGCGGTGAACTTGGACTGGACGACGCGCGCATCGCGGCGCTGAGAGAAGAGGGAGCAATATGAGCGGCAGAATCGAACTCGAGCGGCGGGACGATGGCGTGGCCGTGCTGTGGATCGACAATCCCACGCATCGCAACGCGCTGAACAATTCCTTGATCGATGCGCTGACCGGTCATTGTCGTGCCCTGGCCAAGGACCCGGCCTGCCGGGTCTTGGTCATGCGCGGCCGTGGCGGCATCTTCTGCGCGGGGCGAGAGCTGCGCGATCTGCGGGCGCTGCAGGATGCGTCGAACGACACGATCGTCGCCACCTACGAGAAGCTGAAGGCGCTGAACGAGGCGGTGTGGTTCTGTCCCAAGCCGACCGTCGCGCTGATCGAGAAATATGCTTTCGGCGCCGGGGCCACGCTGTCGAGCTGGTGCGACATCGCCCTGTCCGAGGAAACGGCGCTGTTCGCCTATCCCGAGGTGCATCACGGCTTTCCGCCTTCGCCCGCGCTGATGGCGCTGTTCCTGGCCGTGGGGCGCAAGAAGGCGATGGAACTGGTGTTGACCGGGCGCCGCATCGACGCGGTGGAAGCCGACCGGATCGGTCTGATCACGCGCGCCGTGCCGGCGG
Source organism: uncultured Reyranella sp. (assembly GCA_964588065.1). GTDB lineage: Bacteria > Pseudomonadota > Alphaproteobacteria > Reyranellales > Reyranellaceae > Reyranella. The sequence continues at coordinate 13,793 of CAZPOS010000036.1, read as the reverse complement.
CATCGCTCGATGCCGAGCTCGACGAGCTGCTGGTCGGGCTGCTGCGCAGCGGGCCGGATGCCCTCGCGCGCACCAAGCAGTTCGTCTGGCACAGCGACGAGGCCGGCCATCGTGCCTCGATGGCGAGCGCCGTGGATTCGATCAGCCTCGGGCTGGCGAGCCCGCAGGCCCGCGAGGGCATCGCCGCCTTCTTCGACAAGCGCCTTCCGAAATGGTGACGACAAACGACGGCAAGCAGCAAAGGGAGGAACAAATGAATCGTCGTACACTTCTGATTGGGGCCACCGCCCTCGCGGGCGGCGCTTCGCTCGGCCTGAAAGGCGCCTTGGCGCAGGATGTCTACCCGACCAAGCCGATCCGGCTCGTTGTGCCTTTCCCGCCGGGCGGCCCGACTGACGTGTTCGGCCGCCGCTATGGCGAGCGACTGTCGGCAGTGCTGGGCCAGCCCGTGGTGATCGAGAACAAGGCCGGCGCCGGCGGCACGATCGGCGCCGACCTCGTCGCCAAGTCGAGGCCCGATGGCTACACGATGCTGTTTGGCTCGTCGTCGACGCAGGTCACGAGCCCGCTGCTGATGCCGACGCCGCCCTATCATCCGGTGAAGGACTTCGTCCTGTTCATCGTCGGGCGCGTCCCCATGGTGATCGCGGTCAACCCGGCGCTGCCGGCCAAGACGCTGCCGGAGCTGGTGGCGCTGCTCAAAGCCCATCCCGACAAGTATCGCTACAGTTCCTCCGGCATGGGCAGCATCAACCATCTCGGGGGCGAACTCTTCAAGATGAGGGCGGGCAATCTCAGCGCACTGCACGTGCCCTACAAGGGCAACAGTCCGGCGTTGCAGGCCTGCCTGTCAGGCGAGGTCGATTTCATGCTCGACACGTTCGGTACCTCGTTCAGCCACTACAAGTCGGGCAAGCTGCGCTATCTCGCGGTCTGCGACGAGAAGCGTTCGGCGCTGGCGCCCGAGGTGCCGACGACAGGCGAGAGCGGCCTGCCCGAGGTCCAGGTGCTGACGGTCAATCCGGTGGGACTGCCTGCGGGCACGCCGCAGCAAATCGTGACCGCGATCGCCGAGGCCACACGGAAGGTCATGGCCGACGAGAAGCTGCTCGCCGACCTGCGCAACATGTCGATCGATCCGGTAGGGGATGCCGACGCCGCCAAGTCGGCCGCCTACTTCACGCACGAATGTGGAGCGCTGGGAGCCGATCATCAAGGCGACCGGCGCCAAGATGGAATAGCCGTCAGCCCGAGTAGGCGGGTTCCAGCTTGTTGCAGCCGATCATGGGGCCATGGTCCGACCATTGGACCAGCACGGCGACCCCTTGCGTTGCACCTATGTCGCCGCCGGGGACGGTCCAGCTCTTCGCCGTGCCGTCCCACTGGTCGATCATTTCGAGGCGCCGCACGACGTTGAAGTTTTCGATCATGCGACCCTGGTTCTCGCCGCTCTTCACCGGCGTGGTGTGCCGGCGGTCGTAGACGGCCAGCGTCACGTCGGCGGAGCGGCCGCCAAGCGGGAAGGGATCCAGCCTGATGGTGAGGGGGCTTCCCATCGTGCGCGCGAGCTCGGGCGTCGCGCGCCGGGGAGAGAGGGCTTGCGCCTTGGCGAGCAGCGCTTCGATGGGTCCCTTGTCGCGACCGGTGTCGTGGCCGATGCCATCGACCACCATTTCCGGCGTGTAGACATAACGTTGCTTCAGCACGCGGGCGTAGGCGCGCTGGCGCTCCGTCGTTTCGCGCGACGCGAAGGGATCGCGCCAGCCGATATAGTCCCAGTAGTCGACGTGGAAGGCGAGGGCGACGATGTCGGGACGCAGCGATAGTCGACCGAGATAGGCATCGGCCGGCGGACAGGAACTGCAGCCCTGCGACGTGAAGAGCTCGACGGCCCACGGCCCGTCGCTGGCCGGCCGCGCGGACAACGGCAGCGCCGCCGCCAGGCCGGCGGCAGCCCCGCCGACCAGCAGCGCTCTGCGACTTGGAATTAAAGACGTCGTCATCGGCGACAGGATGCGCGCGTCGCCCGTGCTCTGCCAATCAACAATCGCTCACCAGCCGCTCACTGCCCGGTGACGTGTGCCGCGGGATGGCTCTCCGGTGCCATATGGACTCGCGCAGGGTAATATTATAACAATCCGTTCGATGCTCCGTCCGCTCTCTCCCGGCACGACCCTGCTCGCCATGAGTGCCCCGACCCGGATCGCCGCGGCGATCGGCGTCTCGGCGCTGCTTTGGCTGTGTGCCTGGTGGGCACTCTAGGCCCGCGATGACCGCCGCGCTCCGCCTCTCCGACCTGACCGTGAGCTACGATCGGCGCCCGGCCATCCGTCATGTTTCGGCGGAGATCCTGGCCGGGGAGATGACGGCCATCGTCGGTCCCAATGGGGCGGGCAAGAGCACCCTGCTCAAGGCACTGCTCGGCCTGGCGCCGCGCATCGAGGGGCGGATCGACTGCACGGCGAAGCGGATCGCCTATCTGCCGCAGCAGGCGGAGATCGATCGCTCCTTCCCGATCTCGGTGCTCGATACGGTTCTGCTCGGCCGCTGGTCGCGTTTCGGCGGCTTCGGAGCGGCCCGCCCGGTCGATCTCGACGACGCCTGGACCGCGCTCGAGACGGTCGGCCTGGCCGGCTTCGAGCGGCACCCGATCGACTCGCTGTCCGTCGGACAGTTCCAGCGGGTCCTGTTCGCGCGCCTGCTGCTGCAGGATGCCGACCTCGTTCTCCTGGACGAGCCGTTCGCTGCCATCGACAGCAGGACCGTGTCGGACCTGATGGCCGTGATTCGCCGCTGGCGGGACGAGAAGCGCACGGTCGTCGCCGTGCTGCACGATTTCGACCAGGTGCGTCGCGACTTCCCCTACGCGCTGCTGCTGGCCGGCGAACTGGTCGATGCCGGCCCGACCTCCCGGGTCCTGTCGGCCGAGAACCTGCTGCGCGCCCGTGCCCTGGCCGAATCGCGCGACGAGTATGCCGGCACCGGCGACCTGCCTCTGCGTCTCAGCGCCTGATCGTCCGCTTCGCGTCATGTTCCACGAGTATGTGATCGCGCCCTTCGCCGATTTCGGCTTCATGCGCCGCGCGCTGGTCGCGAGCCTCGCGCTCTCGATGGGCGGCTCGGCGATCGGCGTGTTCCTCATCCTGCGCCGCATGAGCCTGATGGGCGACGCACTGGCGCATTCGCTGCTGCCCGGCGCCGCCCTCGGCTTCCTGATCGGCGGCCTGTCGCTGCCGGCGATGAGCCTCGGCGGCTTCATCGCCGGCGTCGCGACGGCGCTGCTCTCGGGCGTCATCGCGCGCTTCTCCAGCATGCGCGAGGATGCGAGCTTTGCCGCCGCCTATCTGACGGCCATGGCGCTCGGCGTGCTGATCGTGTCCCTGCGCGGCTCCGCCGTCGATCTCATGAACATATTGTTCGGCGCGATTCTCGCGGTCGACGAGCCGGCGCTGATCCTCGTCGTGTCGACCGCGACCGTGACCCTGATCGGTCTCGCCGCGATCTATCGCCCGCTGGTCGTCGAATGCTTCAATCCGGGCTTCCTCGCTGCCATGGGGATGCGGGGTTCGCTCTATCACTATCTCTTCCTGTCGCTCGCCGTGCTCAACATGGTGGCGGGCTTCCAGGCGCTGGGCACGCTGATGGCGCTCGGCCTCATCCTGCTGCCGGCCGTTGCCTCGTCCTTCTGGGCCCGCGAAGTCTGGTCGATGAGTCTGGTCGCGGCGCCGATGGCCTTTGCCTCGGCGGCCATCGGATTGCTGGTGTCGTTTCACGCCGGCCTGCCGTCCGGGCCGGTGATCGTGCTCTGCGCCAGCTCGTTCTTCCTGGTGTCGCTGCTCTTCGGATCACGCGCGTCGGTGCGCGCACGCCTGTCGCGGTCGGTTCACTTGCGCGGTTGACGCGGCAGGCTAGGGTGCCTCCTGCGGAGGAACCAGAAATGAGCAACTCGTCGGTGCCGGGCGTCACCCTCAAGACCACGACCGCCAACGCCATCCACATGCGCTATGCCGAGGCCGGGAGCGGACCGCTGGTGCTGTTCTGCCATGGCTGGCCGGAGAGCTGGTATTCCTGGCGCCACCAGCTCAAGGCGGTGAGCGAAGCGGGCTTCCGCGCCGTCGCCCCGGACATGCGGGGCTATGGCGGCACCCAGTCGCCCGAGCCGATCGACCAGTACACGCTCTTCCATCTGGTTGGCGACATGGCCGAGCTGGTGAAGGCGCTGGGCGAGACGAAGGCGGTGATCGTCGGCCACGACTGGGGGGCTCCGGTCGCCTGGCATGCCGCGCTGTGGCGGCCCGACCTCTTCACCGCGGTCTGCGCCATGAGCGTGCCCTACGCGCCGCCGGGCTATGTCGACATCCTGACCGCGCTCGAGAAGCTCGGCATCGACAACTTCTATCTGCAGTACTTCCAGAAGCCCGGCGTCGCCGAGGCCGAGCTGCAGCAGGACATCCGCGGGGCGCTGCTCAGGCTCTACTACACGGCCGGCGGCGAAATGCTGGAGAAGGACAAGGGCTTCGGCCGCCTGACCGGCGGCACGCTCCTCGCGAACACCGTCGCGCCCGAAACGCTGCCCGCCTGGTTGAGCGAGGCCGACCTCGACTACTATGCCGGGGAGTTCGCCCGCGCGGGCTTCCGCGGCGGGCTCAACTGGTATCGCAACCTGCGGCGCAACTGGGAACTGAGCGGCCCCTGGCGCGGCCAGCCGATCCGCCAGCCCTCGATGTTCATCGCCGGCAGCCGCGATGGCGTGCTGCGCTTCCCGGCGGCCAAGAGCCAGCTCGACGCCTATCCGACCACGCTGCCAGGCCTGCGCGGCAGCCACATTCTCGAGGGTGCCGGCCACTGGGTGCAGCAGGAGCGGGCGGCGGACGTGAACCGCCTGCTGATCGAATTCCTGAAGGGCCTCTGAAGGGAGAGTGCAATGCCTGCTCCGCGCCAGGCCCTCGCGGCCTCCATCCTCGCTCTCGCGCTGCTCGGCGCCTGTGCCGCGCCACCCGTCAAGCCTTCCACGATGGTACCCGATCTCGCGGGGCTCGCGCCCGGCCCGGCCCCTTCCTACCGCCAGTCGGTCACCGTGGCGCCGGTCGGCGGCGGGCCTGGCGTCTCACCGCTCTGGACGGCCGGGATCGACACCGCCCAGTTCCAGGCGGCACTCGCACGCACGCTTCAGGAGGCGGGCCTCGCCGGCGGCGGGAGCGGTCGCTTCCGGCTCGACGCCACGCTGACGAAGCTCGAACGGCCCTTTGCGGGCTACGGCATGACCGTCGAGGCGGTCGTGGCCTACCGGCTCACCGACACGGCCACGGGCGCCGTGGTCTACGACGCTGCGCTTGCGACACCGGCCACGGCCACGATGGACGACGCGATCGACAACAATACGCGTCTCGTCATCGCCAACGAACGCGCCGTGCAGGCCAACCTGCGCCGGCTCGTCGAGGTCCTCTACGCTCTTCCTGACCGACCGCTCGTTTCGTCCCGACGCTAGACCAGCGTGCGCAACTCGGCGGTGGCGACCGACAGCATGGCGAGATCGATGGCGCCCGCTGACGCAAGCTCCTCTTTCAGGAGACGGTCGACGCGCTCGAGGGCAAGCCGGCGCGGTTCGCTCCAGGCGGCGATCGCCGCATCGGGATCGCAGTCGGTGCCGCTGCCCGCGCGCAGCGCCGACCGCAGCAGGTCGGCATGCAGCGCCGCCAGCTCGTCCTGCATCGCGAGCGCCGCCTGCGACGGCCACAGCCCTTCGCGGGGCAGCTTGTGCGCGGCATTGGCCAACAGGGCGAGCGACAACCGTTCGCCCAGCCGGAAGTAGAGCCGCGCCGCACTGCCGATGGTGCAGCCGCTGACCTCGGCAGCGAGGGCGAGGTCGCCCGCGGCGGCCAGCGTTTCGAGCGCGGCGGCGCGGTGGGCGAGCTCGGTCGGAGCACCCATCGCCTCCAGCGCAGCGGCGCGTTCGCCGAGCGCCGCGCGTTCGGCCTCGCCCACGAGATCCGCGGGCAGGTCACCCAGTTCGCCGACGGCGCGGCCGAGCTGGATCGTCGCTGCCGTCGTGTCGAGCGGTTGCGGCAGGCGGCGCAGGACCCATTGCACGACGCGCAGCACGAAGCGCTGCGAGGCGATCAGCATGCGGATCTGCGCCGCCGCCTTGAGGGCGGGATCGAGCGCTTCGACATCGGCCCACAGCGCGCGCAGCTTCCAGGCGTCGCGCACCACCGTGAAGGCCTGGGCGATGGCGGCCGCCGACGCCCCGGTTCGCTGCGCCACCGTGTGCACGAAGGTCGGGCCGCAGCGGTTGACCAGCGAGTTCACGACTTCCAGCGCCGTGATCTCGCGACGCAGCCGATGGCCCTTCAACGCCGCCGGATACCTTTCCTGCAGCGCCGTCGGGAAGTAGCGCAGCAGCTCTTCCTCGAGGCGAGGATCGTCCGGCAGGTCGGAGGCGAGGATCTCCTCGTTGAGATCGATCTTGGCATAGGCCAGCAGCACCGAGAGTTCCGGCCGCGTCAGCGGCTGGCGATTCTGGGCCCGCACCCGCATGGCGGCGGAACTCGGCAGGAACTCGACGGCACGGTCCAGCCGGCCCTTGCGTTCGAGGGCGCGCATGAAGCGTTCGAGCCGGTCGTGCTCCTCCGCCGCCTGGCCTTCGGCAACGCTGACCGCCTGGCTCTGCTGGTAATTGTGACGCAGCACCAGCGCCGCGACCTCGTCGGTCATCGAGAACAGCAGCGCATCGCGCTCTTCCGCCGCGATCGCACCGGACGCGATGGCCGTGCCCGTCGCGATCTTGATGTTGACCTCGTGGTCCGAGGTGTCGACGCCGGCGGAATTGTCGAGCGCGTCGGTGTTGATCCGGCGGCCCGCCAGCGCCGCCTCGATGCGGCCGCGCTGCGTGAAGCCGAGATTGGCGCCTTCGCCGATCACGCGCGCGCGCAGCTGCGCCGCGTCGACGCGCAGGGCATCGTTGGCCCGGTCGCCGGCATCGGCCTGGCTTTCATCCGAGGCCTTCACGTAGGTCCCGATGCCGCCGAAGTAGAGCAGGTCGACCGGCGCCGTCAGGATGGCCCGCATCAGATCGAGCGGCGCCATCGTGGGCTTCTCGACACCGAGCACCGCGCAGGCCTCGGGCGACAGCGCCACCGACTTCGCCGCACGATCGAAGATCGCACCGCCTGGCGACAGCAGGCCGCGGTCGTAGTCCATCCACGAGGAGCGTGGCAGGGCGAACAGCCTCTGTCGCTCGGCGAGTCCGGTGGCCGGATCAGGCGAGGGATCGATGAAGATGTGGCGGTGGTCGAAGGCGGCGACCAGCCGGATGTGCGGCGACAGCAGCATGCCGTTGCCGAACACGTCGCCCGACATGTCGCCGACGCCGGCGACGGTGAACGGTGTCTCCTGGATGTCGTGTCCGAGTTCCCGGAAGTGGCGCTTCACCGATTCCCACGCGCCGCGCGCGGTGATGCCCATCTTCTTGTGATCGTAGCCCGCCGAGCCGCCCGAGGCGAAGGCATCGTCCAGCCAGAAGCCGTACTCGCGCGACAGCGCATTGGCGATGTCGGAGAAGGTCGCCGTGCCCTTGTCGGCGGCGACCACGAGATAGGGATCGTCGCCGTCGTGGCGCACCACGTCTGCGGGCGCGACGATTCCGCCGCCCTCCTGCTCGCCTGTCGCATAATTGTCGGTGACGTCGAGCAGGCCGCGGATCAGGGTCCGATAGCAGGCGATTCCTTCCGCCTGGACCTGCTCGCGGGTCCCCCCCACGGGTGGCTGCTTCACGTAGAAGCCGCCCTTGGAGCCCACGGGCACGATGACGGCGTTCTTCACCATCTGCGTCTTCATCAGGCCGAGGATCTCGGTCCGGAAATCCTCGCGCCGGTCGGACCAGCGGATGCCGCCGCGGGCCACGCGTCCGCCGCGCAGATGGATGCCTTCCATGCGCGGGCTGTAGACGAAGATCTCGACGAGGGGACGCGGTGCGGGCAGTTCGTCGATGGCGCGACTGTCGATCTTGAAAGAGATCCACGCCTTGGTTCCGCCGGCCTGCCAGTAGTTCGTGCGCAAGGTGCAGTGCACGGCATTGTGGAAGCGACGCAGGATGCGGTCCTCGTCGAGCGTGGCGACCGTCTCGAGTGCGGTGGCGAAATCCGCGTCGATCGAGGTCACCCGTGTCGCGCGCTCGTCACCGTTGGCATCGCCCAGCGTCGGATCGAGGCGCGCGACGAACAGATCGACCAGCAGCCGCGCCACCTTCGGATAGGTGGCCAGCGTGCGCTCCATATATTCCTGACTGAAGGTCATGCCGGCCTGGCGGAGATACTTCGCATAGGTGCGGATGACCGCGACCTCGCGCCAGGCGAGGCCGGCGCCGAGCACCAGCCTGTTCAGCCCGTCATTCTCCAGCGCGCCGTCCCGCAGCTTCTTGATCGCCTCGATGAAGCGCGGCCCGGCCACGGCGAGATCGACCGCCGACCTGTCCGCGGTCTCGACCCGCAAGACCTGCATGGCGACGCCCTCGGCCGGCTCCTCGTCGCTCTCCTTGCGCAGCAGGAACGGCACCTCGCTGATCACCCGCAGCCCGAGATTTTCCGCGAGAGGCAGGATGTCGGACAGGGCGAAGGGCTTGCGCGGGTGGAACAGGCGCAGCGTGAAGCGGTGCGCGGGCATGCCGCTGCGGCGGCCGACCTGCACGCCGAATCCGGCGCCGTCGACGAATCTCTGGAGCTGTTCGATGTCGATTGCGGCCTGCGCCGCATCGAAGGTCTCGCGATAGACGACGGGGAACCAGTCGCGCCAGCGCCGTGCCGCGGCGCGTCCCTCGGCCTCCCCGAGCTTCTCCTGCAGGGTCGCGCGCAAGCGGTCGTTCCACGACGTCGCTGCATCGATCATGTCGCGTTCGAGCGCGGCGAGATCGGGGGCGGGCTGTCCCGGCGTGCGAAGCCGCAGCGTGTGCAGCGACTGGACCAGGGCGGAATTGCTGCCGATCGACGTGGAGACCGACGTCACCGTTCCGTCCCAGGCCTTTTCGAGAAGAGACGTGAAACGCTCCGACAGCGCCGCGTCGAAACGCTCGCGCGGGGCGAAGACCAGCGCGGTGGCAAAGCGGCCGAGCGTGTCGAGCCGCGTGAACAGCGCCACGCGCCGCCGTTCCTGGAGCTGCAGGATGCCCAGCACGTGATCGTAGAGGGTCTCCTCGTCGATCTGGAACAGCTCGTCGCGCGGATAGGAATCGAGGATCGCCAGCAAGGCCTTGCCGTCATGACCGTGCCGGTCGAACCCCGATCGGCGCAGCAGGGTTTCCACGCGGCCGCGCAACAGCGGCACGTCGTGCACCGCGGCGTGATAGGCCGCCGACGTGAACAGGCCGACCAGGCGGTGCTCGCCCGTGACCCGTCCGTCGGGATCGCAGGTCTTCACGATTACGCAGTCCATCGCGCCGATGCGGTGGACCAGCGACGGACGGTCGGTCTTGACGATCAGGATGTTGTGCGGCCCCTGCGCGAAGCGCGCCATCGCCTCGCCGCTGCCCACGCCGGGGTCGAACAGACGCACCTCGTCGCGGCGCAGGATGCCCAGCGCCGATCCGGGCACCAGCTCGTAGCGCACGCCGCCGGGTTGGCTCGCATCCTCGACGTAGCGGTAGCGGCGGTGGCCCAGGAAGGTGAAATGGTTGGCCTCCAGCCAGCGCAGGAAGTCTTCGTATTCCACGAGGTTGGGCGCACGGCCGGGCGCCAGGTCGACGATGGCGTCGAGGCAGGCGCGACGCATGGCCTGCCAGTCTTCGACCGCCAGCCGCACCTCGGCCAGCACGCGCGTGAGCGCGGCGGCGATCTCGTCCAGCAGCACCGGATCGATCTGGCGGTCGATCTCGATGTGCATCATCGATTCGGAGCGTGCGCGTTCGCCGGCCTCGAGGGCGATGCCGACCAGGTCGCCGTCGAGATCGCGGCGCGCCGCCAGCACCGGATGGGCGAGCAGATGGACGGCGATCTCGCGGCGATTGAACTCGTTGGCGATCGAATCGACCAGGAACGGCATGTCGTCGTTGACGATCTGGACGATCGTGTGACGGCTCTCGAATCCATGGTCGCCCAGCGAGGGATTGAAGATGCGGACCTTGGCGACCCCGGGAAGGCGGCGGCGGGCGAACGCCAGGAGGGACGTCGCGGCCGCGGCGCGCTGGTCCACCGGCGCGGCGGCCAGGTCCTTGTCGGACAGGCGTCCGAACAGTCTGCGCGCAAATTGTGCAGAATCCTCACCGCCGGCCTGGAGGGCGGCGGCGCAGATGGCGTCCAACCCATAGACGCGCGGCACCGAAGCGGTGACCATTTCTTGTGCATTCCTCCGCAAGACGGGGCCGATGTTACGCCCGACCATGACATTCTGACGACGGACTCTTGGCGATGCCGAGAATGCCCATCGTATCTCGCCTTTCCCGGTCTGGCCCCGAGAGGTTGAGCCGATTCGCTGCGGTTTCTGTCTGGGAGCCACGGAATCCGCGGGAAAGCGCGTTTTGTTCTCCTGTTATGCTGCAGGTGCGAAGAGTCGAAAACTCTTCGGGAAACAGAATTTCAAACAGGATTTTCGGCCGTTTTTTCAGGGGGTTAACCCACCATTCCTGAGATTCACAAGCGGGGAGTAAATTTCGCAATGACAGGCTCGGCGGCATCCGTACTATCTATGGATAGTGGGAAGCGGCCCAACGCTCCCAAGATGTAGGATTCTTCCACAGACTGTTCTATCCACAACTGTGGACAAAAAGAAAAAGGGGACCGCAAGTGTTTGATGTCGTTCAAGTTCGAAGCGGTGCGCGGGTTGTTACCGATTCTTCCCGGGACGCCCGGCTCACCGTTTTTGGCAAGGCCACGCTGAACGACCGGTACCTGCTGCCGGGCGAGAGCTATCAGGACATGTTCGCGCGCGTCGCCGCCGCCTATGCCGACGACGATGCCCATGCGCAGCGTCTCTACGACTACATCAGCAATCTCTGGTTCATGCCGGCCACGCCCGTTCTCAGCAATGGGGGGACCACCCGCGGCCTGCCGATCTCGTGCTTCCTCAACGAGGCGAACGACAGCCTCGAGGGCATCGTCGGGCTGTGGAACGAGAACGTCTGGCTGGCGGCCCGGGGCGGCGGCATCGGCTCCTACTGGGGCAATCTCCGTTCGATCGGCGAAAAGGTCGGCATGAACGGCAAGACCTCGGGCGTGGTGCCGTTCATCCGCGTCATGGACTCGCTCACCCTGGCGATCAGCCAGGGCTCGCTGCGCCGCGGTTCGGCCGCCGTCTACCTGCCGGTGAACCATCCCGAGATCGAGGAGTTCATCGAGATCCGCCGTCCGACCGGCGGCGACCCCAACCGCAAGGCCCTGAACCTGCATCACGGCCTGCTGATCTCCGACGCCTTCATGCGCGCCGTCGAGAACGACGAGGAGTGGGCGCTGGTCAGCCCGAAGGACGGCGCGGTCCAGCGCACCGTCTCGGCGCGCGCCCTGTGGATCCGCATCCTGACGGCGCGGGTCGAGACCGGCGAGCCGTACCTGGTGTTCGTCGACCATGTGAACAACGCGCGTCCCGAGCATCACAAGCTCGCGGGCCTCGAGGTCAAGACCTCGAACCTGTGCAGCGAGATCACCCTGCCGACCGGCGTCGACCATCACGGCAAGCAGCGCACCGCCGTCTGCTGCCTGTCGTCGCTCAACCTCGAGACCTACCTCGAGTGGCACGAGCATCCGACCTTCATCGAGGACGTGATGCGCTTCCTCGACAACGTGCTGCAGGGCTTCATCGATACCGCCGGCTCCGACTTCGCGCGCGCGACCTATGCCGCGATGCGCGAGCGCTCGGTCGGTCTCGGCGTCATGGGCTTCCACTCCTTCCTGCAGGCCAACGGCATTCCGCTGGAATCCGTCATGGCCAAGGTGTGGAACAAGAAGATGTTCAAGCACGTCCGCGCCCAGTGCGACGAGGCGTCCCTGACGCTCGGCAAGGAGCGCGGTGCGTGCCCGGACGCCGCCGACTTCGGCTTCCAGGACCGCTTCTCCAACAAGCTGGCGATCGCCCCCACCGCGTCGATCTCGATCATCTGCGGCGGCGCCTCGCCCGGCATCGAGCCGTCGGCGGCCAACGTCTACAACCACAAGACCCTGTCGGGCTCGTTCGTGGTGCGCAACCCGTACCTCGAGAAGCTGCTGATCCAGAAGGGCAAGAACGACGAGGACACCTGGACGGCGATCATGACCGACCAGGGCTCGGTGCGTAACCTCGACTGCCTCGACGATCACGAGAAGGCGGTGTTCAAGACCGCCTTCGAGATCGACCAGCGCTGGCTGATCGAGCACGCGGCCGACCGCACGCCGTACATCTGCCAGAGCCAGTCGCTGAACATCTTCCTGCCGGCCGACGTGCACAAGCGCGACCTGCACCAGATCCACATGATGGCGTGGAAGCGCGGCGTGAAGAGCCTCTATTACTGCCGCTCGCTCTCCATCCAGCGCGCCGAGAGCGTCGCAGGCGAAGCCCTCGCTGCACCGCTCGGCGACCATGCCCTTACGGCGCCAAAGACCGATGCTCCCTCTCCTCTGTTTCCCGGAACGCCGCCGGTGCAGAGCAATGACTACGAAGAATGTCTTAGCTGCCAGTAACTAGCGTCGTCCCTCGTCGCGGGCCCGGGGTTCCGGACGCGCGGCGGGGGATTTCATTTTCAAGAGACCCATTCATTCGCCCGACATATTGGACACGCGCGCCATGTCACTCCTCGACGCCAAGCCGATCTACAAGCCCTTCCACTATCCCTGGGCCTACGACGCCTGGCTGACTCAGCAACGCATCCACTGGCTGCCCGAGGAAGTGCCGCTGGCCGACGACGTGAAGGACTGGCGCAACAAGCTCACCGACAGCGAGCGCCACCTGCTCACGCAGATCTTCCGCTTCTTCACCCAGGCCGACGTCGAGGTGAACAACTGCTACATGCGTCACTATTCGCGGGTCTTCAAACCCACGGAAGTGCAGATGATGCTGGCCGCCTTCTCGGCGATGGAGACGGTGCACGTCGCCGCCTACAGCCATCTGCTGGATACGATCGGCATGCCCGAGACCGAGTACTCCGTCTTCCTCACCGTCAAGGAGATGAAGGACAAGTACGACTACATGCAGGGCTTCAACGTCGACTCGAAGGCCGACATCGCCAAGACGCTGGCGGTGTTCGGCGCCTTCACCGAGGGCCTGCAGCTGTTCGCCAGCTTCGCGATGCTGATGAACTTCCCGCGCTTCAACAAGATGAAGGGCATGGGCCAGATCGTGACCTGGTCGGTGCGCGATGAGACGCTGCACTGCAATTCGATCGTCAAGCTGTTCCGCACCTTCATCCAGGAGAACCCGGAAGTCTGGACCGAGGAGTTGCAGCGCGAGATCTACGTCGCCTGCTCGACCATCGTCGACCACGAGGACGCCTTCATCGATCTCGCCTTCGAGATGGGCGGCATCGAGGGCATGACCGCCGTCGACGTGAAGCGCTACATCCGCTACATCGCCGACCGCCGCCTGACCCAGCTCAGCCTGCAGCCGATCTACCGCGCGGACGCCAAGAACCCGCTGCCGTGGATGGACCAGATGCTCAACGCCATCGAGCACACCAACTTCTTCGAGAACCGCTCGACCGAATACTCCAAGGCCTCGACGCGCGGCACCTGGGAAGAGGCGTTCGGCTAAAGTCTTCCGATAGGTTGTGTTGTTTCCTCCCCATTCAAATGGGGAGGTGTCGCGTCCGCGGCTTGTAACCAAGCCGCTGATGCGACGGA
>CAZPOS010000035.1:0-30935 GCA_964588065.1 uncultured Reyranella sp. | reverse complement strand
CGATGTCGTCGATGTAGGTGAAGTCGCGCTTCAGCCTGCCGTGGTGATAGAGCGGGATCGTGCGGCCCTCGTGGATCGCCCGGGCGAAGATATAGGGCGACATGTCGGGCCGTCCCCACGGCCCGTAGACCGTGAAATAGCGCAGGCCCGTCGCCTTGAGCCCGTACTGATGCACGTAGGTCTCGGTCATCAGCTCGCCGGACCGCTTCGTTGCGGCGTAGAGCGAGACCGGCCGGTCGACCCGGTCCTCGACGGCGAAGGGAATCTTGTCGTTGCCGCCATAGACCGACGACGACGAGGCATAGACCAGGTGCCGGAGCCGCGATCCCAGCCGGCGCGCCAGTTCCAGCACCACGAGATGGCCCATCACGTTGGTCTGGACGTAGATATAGGGATCGACCTTCGAATGACGGATGCCCGGCTGGGCGGCCAGGTGGACGATCCGGTCCAGCCCGTCCGCGCGCTCGGCCAGCCCCAGCATCGCATCCCGATCCGATATGTCGCCCTCGACGAAGGTGAAACCGGCCCTCTCGCGCAACGGTTTGATGCGCGCGAACTTCAGCACCGGATCGTAATAGTCGCTGAAATTGTCGATCCCCACGACCCTTTCGCCCCGCGCGAGCAGCGCCCGGGCGACGTGGGAGCCGACGAACCCGGCAACACCTGTAACGAGGACTGAACTCATGGCGGCGGACGCTTACAACATTTCACGCAGACGTGACACCTTGAAACACCGGCGGGCCGCCGCCGCCCCGACCTGACGTAAACCATCGTTTTTTCGGGCCCGTCGCCTTCCGCATTGCCTGCCGCGTGCAAAGGTCGCTACCGTCCCCATATTGCAATGTCAGGGAGGTTGCCATGCCCCTCGCGGTGACCCTGGACGACAAGTACGTTCTCGAACGCGGACGCGTGTATCTGACCGGGACGCAGGCGCTGGTGCGCCTCCCCATGATGCAGCGCCAGCGCGACCTCGCGGCCGGCCTCAACACCGCCGGCTACATCTCCGGTTATCGCGGCTCGCCGCTGGGCGGCTTCGACCAGGCGCTGTGGCAGGCCAAGAAATTCATCAAGAAGAGCCATATCGAGTTCCAGCCCGGGACCAACGAGGATCTGGCCGCCACCGCCCTGTGGGGCACCCAGCAGATCCATCTCTACCCCGGCGCCCGTTACGACGGCGTGTTCGGCATCTGGTACGGCAAGGGGCCGGGCGTCGACCGCTCGGGCGACGTGTTCAAGCACGCCAACTATGCCGGCACCTCGAAGCACGGCGGCGTCGTGGCCCTCGCCGGCGACGACCACATGGCGAAATCCTCGACCGTCGCCCACCAGAGCGAGCCGGCCTTCATGTCGGCCGGCATGCCGGTCATCCACCCGGCCGGCGTCCAGGAATATCTCGACTGGGGTCTGCACGCCTTCGCGATGTCCCGCTACTCGGGCCTGTGGGTCGCCTTCAAGGTGCTCAGCGAGACCGTCGACAGCTCGGCCTCGGTCTACATCGACCCGCACCGGGTCGAGATCCACACCCCCACCGACTTCGTCCTGCCGCCCGACGGCGTGCACATCCGCTGGCCCGACGACTGGCTGGGCCAGGAACGCCGCGTCGTCACGGTGAAGCAGCCCGCAGCGCTGGCCTACTGGCGGGCCAACAGGCTCGACCGGCTGATGCTGGGCCGCCCCGACGCCCGCTTCGGCATCGTCACGGTCGGCAAATCCTACCTCGACGTGCGCCAGGCGCTGGACGAGCTGGGCATCGCCGACGAAGAGGCCGAGCGCCTGGGCCTCGCCATCTACAAGGTCGGCATGGTCTGGCCGCTGGAGACCGAGGGCGCCACCGCCTTCGCCGCGGGCAAGCGCGAGATCCTCGTCATCGAGGAGAAGCGCAACCTGATCGAACAGCAGCTCAAGGACGCGCTGTTCAACGCCCCGGCCGACCGCCGCCCCGTCGTGGTGGGTAAGACCGACGAGCGCGGCCAGCCCCTCCTCAAGACCGACGGCGAGCTGACGCCGTTCGAGATCGCCTCGGCGATCGTCACCCGCTTCGGCCTCGACTCGTTCAGCAGCCGCACCAAGGAGCGCTTCGAGGCGCTGAAGCGCCGCGCCGGCCGCCAGGTGCGCAACGAGGCCGGCCTCGCCCGCGTCCCCTATTTCTGCTCCGGCTGCCCGCACAACAGCTCGACCAAGGTGCCCGACGGCTCGATGGCGATGGCCGGCATCGGCTGCCATACGCTGGCCATCGGCATGGAGCGCAACACCAAGACCTTCACCCACATGGGCGCCGAGGGCGTGCCCTGGGTCGGCGCCAGCCACTTCACCGACATGCCGCACGTCTTCCAGAACCTGGGCGACGGCACCTATTTCCATTCGGGCTATCTGGCGATCCGGCACGCGGTCGCGACCAACACCAACATCACCTACAAGATCCTCTACAACGACGCCGTCGCCATGACCGGCGGCCAGCCGCATGACGGCAACGTCCATCCCTGGACCATCAGCCAGCAGGTCTACGCCGAGGGCGTGCGCCGCATTGCGCTGGTGAGCGACGAGCCCGACAAGTACCCGCTCGGCACCGAATGGGCGCCGCACGTCACCTTCCATCACCGCGACCAGCTCGACGAGGTCCAGAGGAGCTTGCGCGACTACAAGGGCGTCTCGGTCCTGATCTACGACCAGACCTGCGCCGCCGAGAAGCGCCGACGCCGCAAGCGCGGCACCTTCCCCGATCCCAACAAGCGCCTCTTCATCAACGAGGCGGTGTGCGAGGGCTGCGGCGACTGCTCGGTCAAATCGAACTGCCTCTCGGTCGTGCCGGTCGAGACCGAGTTCGGCCGCAAGCGCGCCATCGACCAGTCTTCCTGCAACAAGGACTTCTCCTGCCAGAACGGCTTCTGCCCCTCCTTCGTGAGTGTCGAGGGCGGATCGCTGCGCAAGGGCAAGGCGGTCACGGCGAAGAAGTCCGACGCCGCGGCCAAGCCTGCCGAGCCCGAGATGCCGGCCGCGCCGGCGCTGCCGTCGGTCGCGGACAAGCCCTATGGCGTGCTCATCACCGGCATCGGCGGCACCGGCGTCGTCACCATCGGCGCCATCATGGGCATGGCCGCCCATATCGAGGGCAAGGGCGCGACCGTGCTCGACCAGCTCGGCATGGCGCAGAAGGGCGGCGCGGTGATCAGCCATGTCCGCATCGGCGCGACGCCAGAGGCGCTGCACGCCGTGCGCCTGGCCGCCGGCGGCGCCAACGTCCTTCTGGGCTGCGACCTGGTCGTCAGCGCCAGCCCCAACGCGCTGGCGGCCCTGGAGCCCGGCGTCTCGCGCGCCGTCGTCAACACCCACGAGACCATCACCGGCGAGTTCACCCGCCATCCCGACCTCGCCTTCCCGGCCAACACGCTGAAGCTCTCGGTCGAGGCCGCGGCCGGCGCCGATGCGGTCGAGTTCCTCGACGCCACCGGCATCGCCACGGCGCTGATGGGCGATTCGATCGCCACCAACATGTTCGTGCTGGGCTACGGCTACCAGAAGGGTTTCATCCCGCTTTCCCACGAGTCGATCGAGCGCGCCATCGAGCTGAACGGCGCCGCGGTGCCGATGAACCTGGCCGCCTTCCGCTGGGGCCGCCGCGCCGCGCACGACCGCGCCGCGGTCGAGAAGCTGGTCGCGCCCAAGGCGACCAAGGCCAACGTCGTGGCCTTCACGCGCACGCAGCCCAAGACGCTCGACGAGATCGTGGCCTCGCGCACCAGGCACCTCACCGGCTACCAGAACGCCGCCCTTGCCCAGCGCTACAAGGCGCTGGTCGACAAGGTCCGCGCCACCGAACAGAAGATCGGCCAGACCGGCCTCGCGGAAGCCGTCGCGCTCTATTACGCCAAGCTACTCGCCTACAAGGACGAGTACGAGGTCGCGCGCCTCTACAGCGAGGCCGCCTTCCAGGCCGGCCTCAGCAAGCAGTTCGAGGGCGACTACAAGCTCAAGTTCCACCTTGCCCCGCCGCTCTTCTCCAGCCGCGACCCGCAGACCGGCCAGCTCATCAAGCAGGAGTTCGGCGCCTGGATGCTCCCGGCCTTCCGGATGCTGGCGAAGCTCAAGGGCCTGCGCGGCACGAAATTCGATGTGTTCGGCTACACCGAGGAGCGCAGGACCGAGCGCCGCCTGATCGCCGACTACGAGGCGCTGATCGCCGAGCTGCTGGCCGGCCTATCAGCCCAGAACCACGCGCTGGCGATCAAGCTCGCGAGCATCCCCGACGACATCCGCGGCTACGGCCACGTGAAGGACGCTCACCTCGCGAAGGCCAAGAAGAAGGAAGCCGACCTGCTCCACCAGTGGCGCAACCCGGAGGCGATGAAGGCGGCGGCGGAGTGATGCAATCGGCGCTTGAGTCTCCTCCTCGCAATCGACGTACGTACGTTCCGTGCCCAGATTGGCTCGCTAGAAAGTGCTCAAAAAGTCTGCAGGGGCGACTGCCAAGCCAATAATCAAAGCCATTGTTGCTTCGGCCAGTTCCGCAGGAACTTCCCCTGCAGCGCCAACAAATAGATTCTGGAACTGATTTTGTCTCAGATAGGTACCATGCCTGAGATTGCGATAGCTCCAAAGCCAATCGAGCCTTTGTGATTCCTTCGAATTGCCGCGCATCTGCTTGCGAATAGATTGTTGCACTTCGAGAACTCTCGCCGGTAATGACGCCAAGAGTTCATCTTGCACAGAGTGCTCGCGCCCTTTCAGTCCACGAATAATCCTTCTTAGGGCACGGATATTCACCGCCGAAAACAACCGCCTAAAAACTTTTGACTCATCCAGCACCCGAGGCGATGACATCGCCACAATATTTGCCAGCTTGTCGAGAGCTGAAAAACAAAATGACATTCGCTCATATGAGCTAACCGTCGCATTAGCAGACCGAATATCCTTCATCATTAGGCCTAGCGCCGATACGAACTGTACTTGTCGTAGCCCCTGCAACTGTTGATTAGATTCGAAATTCAGCAAGTTCGTGGAAAAATTGACCAGCTCATTAACGAATCGCGAGACCATCTGAATGTATGCGTGGGCTCGATAAGGGTCCCCATTCTTGAAAGCCACACTTTGAATCATCGGAACATCACCGGAGGTGGCCAGCGGCACTGAGGTTAGGAAATTACCCAGCATCCCCGCGACTGGTGCGCGAGGGAATGTCCAAATCTTGTCGCTGAAGAAAACCGCGTACCCTCCTGGAAATTGAATCGGCAGGACCACTTGCAATGGCGCCAGTGTCAAGAACGCTTCTATCCAAGACATCATGTCGTGCGGACTCGGCAGGATTGAGTCTAACACTCGTTCGTTCATGACTTTTTGTTGAAGTGATTGCGCTCCAAAAGCCTGAGTTGCCCAAAACATCTTAAGAAGTGAAAGTCTCTTTTGAGTCGCAGAGTAGTTTGGTCTCACTACGCAAACATGCGAGGTCCCAAACTTTTCCACCATGAATGGTAGCAAGCCATGCTGAATACGTTGTCTCTGTTCGTCGCCCGGTTTAGCGAAGAATACGTCGATACAAATCTGTTCCATTTCGGACAATAGGCCGTAGCCTTTCGATATTCGCAGCGTCGGTGTGGGTGGCCGATCTTTGTCAAACTCCATACTTAGAAAGCTAGCAACACGTCGGGCCACCTCGCCAAAGTCGTTTGACTTAAGTTCGATGGCGGCCCCTACCGTTAAGAGGGGGTTTGGCTGCATACCGCCAACAGGCTCTGTAAATATCCAACGATTTTGGATTCTCTCAGGTCGTCGCCGAAAGCCACCTTCGAAAGCGTCGCCAAGTGTCGTCATATTTGCCGAGCTATGCAGTAAGCTGCTCAGGTCAAGCGTTCGCGCTGCTGCCATACCTTGCTCCGACCGCCAGACCCGACTCTCCAAGGGTCATCGGCTACTCGACATACGTTACATGCGTGGGCCCGTGCCGCGGATCATCGGCGTCAGGACTCGAATATGCCCGATATGCGTCCCATGGTCGGCCACTGCTTGACCGAATCGCGTGTCGGCGGTGACGACGTAGGTCCCCAGGCGCTTCGCGAGCGCGAGGTAGAGACAGTCGTAGACCGGGTGATTGAGCTGGAGGGCGAGGCGCATAGCCTCCGGAAGGTCCTGCTCCAGCGGCACGCTTGCGACTGGTGCTTTGCCGAGTTCGGTCAACCGCTCCTCGGCTTCCGCTTGCGTCAGCTCCTTACGGACAGTGCGGCGCCACAGCGCGTTGCCCGCCTCCAATAACCATAGCGAGGGAGCTGCGAGATCCTCTTCTAGCAGTTCCTCGGCAGCGTCGCTCCCCGGCTCCTCCAGCACCCACTTCAGAGCGATCGAGGCGTCGACGACGATCGTCATTTGGAGTCGCGATCCTCGCGGATGAGGTCGGCCGATTCGCCCTGTATCCTGCCGGCAGTCCCGGCGCGGAGACGGGCGGCGCGCTTGCGGAATTCGTTACGACCGCTGCGCAGGGCCTCTTCGAGGATCAGGCGGTGCTCGGCCTCGGCGCTTCGGCCGTTGGCGGCAGCACGTTCCTTAAGCGCCAGGACGAGGGCTTCGGGGAGGTCTCGGACCAGTAGTTGCGCCATAGCGATATGCTATCAAATGCTATCACGCATGCAAAGCGTAGATCACCAGGCCGTTGAAAAAGCTAAGTCCCGACCGATAAATGAAATAAACGAAATAAACGAATCATTCGAAATGAGAGTCGCACCCCTGAAACAGGTATCCTGATACCGCTGCCGAGCCGACTTTTCCCGCCGGTGCGTGCAAAAAACCACTCCACCGGCCTGTTGGAGCCCCCTGCGCCGCGCCGTCCGCCCTAGCGCATCACCTTCTCGAAGCGGAAGGCCTCACCGTCGCCGGGCAGGTCATCGGGACTCGGTCGATGCGGGTCCGGATGATGTCGATTGAAGAACTCGACGATCCTGAAGCCGCATTTGTTGACGTAGAAGTGGATGTTGCGCTTCTCGAAGTAAGGCGTGTGCGTCTCCCACACGAGGGTCTCCGGATACCTCTCCTCGATGGCCTGCCAGGCCGCGTGCCCGATGCCCCTTCCATGGCCGCCGAGCGAGATGAAGAAGAGGTCCAGCGCGTTGCGGTGCGTGGCGTCGTCGATCGTGACGACCGCACCGCCGACGTTGCGGTGTTCGCAGAGAATGCGCAGGGTGACGGCGCCCGGCGCGGCGATCGAGGCGTCGAGGTCTTCATCCGAGGGGATCGGGCCATCCGGAAGCGATCCGAACTCCTCGATGACGGCCACGGCGAAGGCTTCCTGCAACTCCCTCTTGAAGGCGGGAAGGTCGGCGGCCTCGGCGACGGCGAGTGTGATCTTATGGCGGGTCATGCCGCGCTTCTAGTTCAGGACCGCCCCGATGTCGCGTCATGGAGCGAAATAAGAGGACGCCCCTCTTGCGGCGGGTCGATTGTCCGTCATGCTCTCCCCAAAAGGAGGGAACGCCATGAAATTCGGCATCTTCTACGAGCTGCAATTGCCCCGCCCGTGGGCGCCCGGCGATGAGCATCGGCTCTATCAGAACGCACTCGACCAAGTCGAGCTGGCGGACCGGCTGGGCTACGACCATGCGTGGCAGGTCGAGCATCACTTCCTCGAAGAGTATTCCCACTCGCCCTCGCCTGAGTCGTTCCTCGCGGCAGCGAGCCAGCGGACCAAGAACATCCGGCTGGGCCACGGCATCTTCCAGGTGACGACCAACCATCCGACGCGCGTCGCCGAGAGGGTCGCGACGCTCGACCTGCTGTCGAACGGGCGCTGCGAGTTCGGCATGGGCGAGAGCGCCTCGATCACCGAACTCGAACCGTTCGGCGTCACCATGGAGAACAAGCGCGAGATCTTCGAGGAAGCGGTTCGCGCCATCATGCCGATGTTCAAGGACGGGCCCAGCGAGCATGCGGGCAAGGTCTGGAACATCCCGCTGCGCATGGTCGTGCCGAAGCCGCTGCAGAAGCCGCATCCGCCGCTCTGGGTCGCCTGCTCGCAGCTGCAGACGCTGACCAAGGCCGGCGAATGGGGCATGGGGGCGCTCGGCTTCCAGTTCGTCTCGGCCGACGCCGCGCATGCCTGGGTGCACGCCTACTACAACGCCTTCGTGAAGCGGCAGAAGAAGCTCGCCGACTACAAGACCAACCCGAACATCGCGCTGGTCAGCTTCTTCATGTGCGCGAAGACGGACGAAGAGGCCCGCGAGCGTGCCGACGGCGACACGTTCTTCCAGTTCGCGCTGCGCTTCTACGGCCAGTCGGCCGACCGGCGCCGCCCGGCCGCCGGCACGGTGAACATGTGGGACGAGTACCAGAAGTGGAAGAAGGCCAACCCCGAGCAGCATGCCGCGGCGCTGCGCGGCGGCCTGATCGGCTCGCCCGACACGATCCGGCGCAAGCTGAAGAAGTTCCAGGCCTCGAACATCGACCAGGTCGTGCTGCTGAACCAGGCCGGCAAGAACCGCCACGAGGATATCTGCGAATCGCTGGAGCTGTTCGCGAAGGAAGTGATGCCCGAGTTCCAGGGCGCGCACCCCGAGCTGCTGAAGTGGAAGGAGCGCGTGCTCAACCGCGAGGTCGAGCTGGAAGAGATCGACACCACCGCCTTCACCGACCGCTACGGCGGCACGATGAAGGGCATCGCGCCGGCTCCTCAGAGTGCGCGGGCGGCAGAGTAACGACTCGCCGAGGCTCCCCCTCACCTCACCCTGAGGAGGTCGCGAAGCGACCGTCTCGAAGGGTGGGCAACAGGCGGTGCTCGTTCCCATGCTTCGAGACGGCTGCTGCGCAGCCTCCTCAGCATGAGGCGGATTAGTGGAGGCGAGGCGGAGGAAACTCTACGGCGCCAGATGCCCGAGCGGCAAGGCGCTCCCCGCTTTCAGCGTCTGGATCGCGATCGTGCTCTTCACCTCGCGGACCAGCGGCAGCTCCAGGAGCTTGCCGACGAGGAAGCGCTGGTAGGCGTCGAGGTCGGGCACGGTGACTTCCAGCAGATAGTCGACGTCGCCGGCCACCATATGGCAGGCGACGATCTCCGGACAGGCCACGGCTTCCTGCTCGAAGGTGGTGGCGCGCTCGTCGGCGTGGCCCTCGATCTTCACGCCGACGAACACGGTGAGGCCGAGCCCGATCCGTTTTCGACCCAGCGCCGCGCGGTAGCCCTCGATGTAGCCGTCGCGTTCCAGCCGGTTGACCCGGCGCAGGCAGGGCGACGGCGACAGGCCGATCCTGTCGGCGAGATCGACGTTGCTGAGGCGCCCGTCGGCCTGGAGTGCGGTCAGGATTCGCCGGTCGATCGCGTCGAGATCGTCGTCTGGCATCGATAGGCTCCCCCGGCCCGCTCCACGCAATATCGTGCCAATGAATGGCGCAAGGCAGGGCCTGAACGCAAGGACATGCCGGCCCCGATCGTCGGACTGTGCGCACTCTTCACAGGAGGCGACATGAACCAGGATGACGAGACCGAGAGCTTCGCCGTGACCGGCGCCATCGCCGACACGCTGCAGCGGTATATCGACGGCGCCCGGACCGGCGACATCGCCCTGCTGCGCTCGGCCTTCGCCGAGGGCGCCCGCGTGAGCGGCAGCTACGGCGGCAAGCCTGTGACCTGGAGCCTGGGTGAATTCTGCGACGCCGTGGCAAAAGGCGGCCCCGCGCCCGGCCTGCAGGCGCGCATCGTGGCGATCGAGACGGCCGGCGGTGCGGCGATGGCGCGACTCGAAGCGCTCGACTGGCGGGGCACGCGCTACACGGATTTCTTCGTGATGATCCGGCGCGAGGGCGACTGGCGAATCGACAGCAAGGTCTTTCACGCTCACGCCCGCGCGTGAGCCAAAGCGGCAAAGTCGTTCGGCGGTCGCAGGAAAGTCACAGGGAGCGCCACGCCGACGCCGCTTCCGTCCGGTACTTTACCCTTAAAGGAGAAACCGCACCGCAACTGCGGCCAGTTCACCTTGCCCAGCGCACGCGATGGGCCTCTAGTTGAGCAAGGGGAAGACGATGTCACGCAGTCTGGATGCTCCACTCAGTCCGAACGAGGAAGTGACGTTGCGCCGGGTCGCGCTCGGCATCTCGCCGATGAAGGATCTGGCGCCGCGTGACCTCGCCCGCCTCGCCTCGCTGTCTTTGATCGAGATCGACGCCGGCGTGGCGCGTCTCACCGAGTTCGGGCGGCAGCGCTATCGCGCCCTGCCCCGTGCCGCCGACGTCAAGGATGTTTCCCTCGAAGCGATGCTGGCCGCGGTCGGCGACAGGCTGCGCAAGACGACCGAGTAGGCGGCGGCAATGTGAAGTGTTTGCGACCTCCGCAACTGGCCGGGAAGGCCCGCGTTCTTCAGGCGACCCTTCCCCAAGCAGGAGAGCGCAATGACCGACCTTACACTCACGCCGAAGAACCTGATCGCCGCCGAGCGCGTCACCGGCACCGACGTCTACAACCTCCAGGGCGAGCGGCTCGGCACCGTCGAGGACATCATGATCGACAAGGTGAGCGGCCGCGCCATCTATGCCGTGATGTCGTTCGGCGGCTTCCTCGGAATCGGGGAGAAGCACCATCCGCTGCCGTGGTCGACGCTGAAGTACGACGAGCGCCAGGGCGGCTACGTCGTGGCCCTCGACAAGAAGATCCTGGAGGGCGCGCCGACCTTCGACGATGCGGAGGATTTCAGCTGGACGCCCGACTACGGCCGCCAGGTCGACAAGTATTACGGCGTCCCGACCTACTGGTAAGAACGCGCGAGTGATGCCGGACAGTTGTCTCCTGCGGGTCGACTGGCCGGCATTTTCTATGGGTTGACCTTCTGGCAGCCGGCGCCCTGCCAGCGATACCCCTGCGCCGATCCCGAAACCATCGTCCATTCGACGATGCAGCTTTGGCGCACCAAGGTCGGCGGGAAGCCGCCCATCGGCACCCAGAGGCCGCCGCCCCATCCCCAGCCCCAGCCACCGAATCGCTGGTACATCGGCGGCATGCCGGGATCGATATAGGACGTGTCCCAACGCCATTGCAGGATCTTCGTGCCGTCCTCGAGCTGGTAGCTGTTGTCGGGAATGCGTCCCATGCTGGAGAGCAGGCCGGCTTCCGGCGCCCCCGCCATGGCGCGGAGCTGGCTGTCGAACGCGGCTTCCCTCTCCGCCCGCGTCTCGCAGCCGGGCAGCAGCGTCAGCAGGGCGAGCACCGCGAGGAGCGGCCTGATGGACATGCCGGCATCCTAGCGCGCTATTGCCCGGCTTTCACGTCCCGGTCTAGATGTCGCGGGCGGGCGGACCGAAGCGGGCCGCAGGGGGACGCGGGAGAACGGATGGGACCGGCGCTGAGGTGGCTCGCCTTCGCGATGTGCGTGGCGGGGTTGGTGCTGGGTCAGTTCGCGCACACCTTCGACGACGTGCAGCGCTACGGCCATTTCTCCGACATCATGCAGTCCGAGTGGGTGGCGACCAACATCTGGCTCGACAGCACGGCGTGCACGGTGGCCCGCGGCGTCTGGCTGGCGATCTGCGACGACGGCCGCCTGACCCCGATCTCCGAGCATGCGATCGCCGACGATCCCGGCCACGCGCTGCTGCTGAGCGCCTGGGCCGCGATCAAGGGCGAGCCTGCCACGCTGGTCGACGTCGCACGGCTGACCACGCTCCTCAACACGATCGGCCTGGTGACGCTCGCGGCGCTGCTGTTCTCGCTGCGCGCCTGGATCACCTCGCTCGTGCTGCTGGTGAAGGGGCCGATCGAGTTCCTGGGCTGGATGGGTACCTCGCCGCATTGGGCCTTCATCGGCATGGTGAGCCTGGCCGGCATCCTGCCGCTGGCGATCGCGACGCGCAGCCACCGCGGCTGGATCGCGGGCGGGATTGCGGCGCTCGCCGTGGTGACGCTGGTCCGCGAATCGATCGGCCTGATGGGATTCGCGCTCACGCTCGGCGCCCTGGCGGCGACCGCCCTGCAGCCGCCGCGACCGGCTCGCCGCCTCCCCCGGCTGGCACTCGTTGCCGTGCTCGCGACGGGGGCGCTGCTGGCGCCCAAGTGGGCCGTGATGGCGCGCGATGCGGCCTTCCCCGTGGCGCCTGCCGAGCGGCTGCAGACCCATGGCCTGTCCCACACTCTCTATCTCGGTTTGGGATTCGTCGAGAACAAGTGGGGCATCCGCTACGAAGACGAGTATGGCGCCGAGCTCGCGCAGCGGGCCGGCATCCTCTACTGCTCGCCCGAGTATTTCCGCATGATGTGGAAGCTCTATCTCGGGCGCATCGCCGAGGACCCGCTCGAAGTGACGCGCATCTACTGGGAGAAGGCGTGGCGCCTGCTGGGCGTGCCGACGCTGCAGCCCGGGCCGCCCTTCGGCCTCATCCTGGCGATCGGCCTCGCGCATTTCCTGGCGGCGGCCGGGTTCGGCGCGTGGCGCCGGGTCGGCCTGCCGCAGGGTCTGCAGATCGAGGCGCTCGCCCTCGCTTTCATGGGCCTGTTCCTCGCCCAGGCGATCCTGGCCCTGCCCAGCCACAAGTATGCCGTGCCGGTGAACGCCTTCATCCTGGTGCTGTTTGGCATCATCGTCGAGTTCGTGGCGCGCGGGCTCTGGACCCTCGCGCTTCGCCACCGGGCTACTGCGTAGCGCCCAGGAACTTCTTGCACTCGTAGGTGAGCTGGTTGGTCCGCTGGTCGCCGCAGGGCTTCTGCCGTTCGATCATCAGGGCGACCGCATAGAAGACGAACACGCCCAGAATCCAGGTCGTGATCGACCAGCCCATGGCGCTGTCGAGCCGGCGATGAAAGGCGGGCGTGGCGCGCGAGGGCGCCGCCACCGACACGGCACCCCGCACGAGCATGATCGTCAGGGGGAAGGTCGCCGCGCCACAGGCCAGGTAGAGCAGAAAAACGTCGCCGACGCTCATCTCACCAGGTCAGCTTGGGCATCGGGATGGGCCCGTTCTGCTTGGGCGCCCAGCCGCGGGCCTCCATGCAGCGCGCCATCAGGCGCTCGTAATTGTACTTGTACCCCTGGTTGGCCATGTCGGAGTACAGCTCCTGCTGGCCGAACCGTTCCCGTTCGCCCGAGAAGATCGCGCGCCGCTGGTCGTCGATGTCGCGGTCCTGCTGCGTCCTCGCGCGCACCTGGGACCGGCATTGCGACTGGTCCTTGGTGAATTGCTCGGCGTCGGCGCCTTCCTTGCTGAAGTCGCGCGGCGCGCAGGCCGTCATCGCCGCTGCCGCCAGAAGGAGGGCGATCGCGCGCTTCATGGGGTTCCGGCCAGGGCCGCCTCGATGGCCTTCAGCGCGTCGGACGCCTTGGTCCCGTCGGGACCGCCGCCCTGGGCCATGTCAGGCCGGCCGCCGCCGCCCTTGCCGCCCAGTGCCGCCACACCCGCCTTCACGAGCGCGACCGCGCTGTGGGTCTTCGCGAGATCCTCGGTGACGCCGACAACGGCCGAAGCCTTGCCGTCCTCGACGCCGATCAGTGCCACGACGCCCGAGCCCAGCTTCTTCTTGAACTCGTCGGCCATGCCCTTGAGGTCCTTGCCGGGCACGCCGTTCAGCACGCGGCCGATCAGCTTGACCCCGCCGACCTCGCGCACCTCGTCGGCCGCGGAACCGCCGCCGGAACCGCCCCCCGCCAGAGCCAGCGCCTTGCGCGCATCCGACAGTTCGCGCTCGATCTTCTTCTGACCCTCCACCAGCGCCGCCAGACGCGCCGGCAGGTCCTCGGGCCGCACCTTCAGGGTCGCCGCGGCTTCGGCCAGCAGGTCGGCCTGATGGCGCACGAAGGCCTCTGCTGCATTGCCGGCCAGGGCCTCGATGCGGCGGACGCCGGCCGCGACCGCGCCCTCGCCCACGATCTTGAACAAGCCGATGTCGCCGGTCCGCCGCGCATGCGTGCCGCCGCAGAGTTCGACCGAGTACTTTTCGCCGCCGGGGACGTTGGCGTCGCCGCCCATCGTCAGGACCCGGACCTCGTCGCCGTACTTCTCGCCGAACAGCGCCATGGCGCCGGCGGCGATCGCCTCGTCCGGCGTCATGAGGCGCGTCTCGACCGCCGAGTTGTGGCGGATGCGGTCGTTCACCTCGTCCTCGATGTGGCGCAGCTCCTCGGCAGAAATCGCCTTGGTGTGGCTGATGTCGAAGCGAAGGCGGTCGGGCGCCACCAGCGAGCCCTTCTGCGTGACGTGCTTGCCGAGATGGCGTCGCAGCGCCTCGTGCAGCAGATGGGTGGCCGAATGATGCGCGCGCAGCTGGGCGCGACGGATCGGGTCGATGGTCATGACCAGATCGTCGCCGACCGTGAGTTCGCCCGTCTCGACCGTGGTGTGATGGGCGTGCAGGTCGCCCACCATCTTCTGGACGTCGGCGACCGATGCCTCGTTGGCGCCGCTCACCAGGCGACCGGCATCGCCCTGCTGACCGCCCGACTCGGCATAGAAGGGTGTCTGGTTGGTCACGATCCAGCCGGTCTGGCCAGCCTTCAGCGACTGGACTTCCCTGCCGTCGAGCAGGATCGCCTTGATCTGGCCCTCGGCGCGCTCGGTGTCGTAGCCCAGGAACTCGGTGGCGCCGGCCTTCTGGCGCACGTCGAACCAGATCGCCTGGTCGGCGGTCTCGCCCGAGCCCGCCCAGGCGGCCCGCGCCTTGGCGCGCTGCTCGTCCATCGACTTCTCGAAGCCTTCGGTGTCGACCTTGATATCGCGTGCGCGCAGCACGTCCTGCGTGAGGTCGAGCGGAAACCCGTAGGTATCGTAGAGCTTGAACGCGACCTCGCCCTTCAGCGTGCCGCCCGCCGACAGCTCCTTCGTCTCGTCCTCGAGCAGCTTCAGGCCGGTGCCCAGCGTCTTCTTGAAGCGCGTCTCCTCGAGCTTCAGCGTCTCGGCGATCAGCGGCTGGGCGCGCGACAGTTCGGGATAGGCGTCGCCCATCTCGCGCACCAGGGTCGGGACCAGCTTGAACACCACCGGGTCCTGCGCCCCCAGGATATGAGCATGGCGCATGGCGCGGCGCATGATCCGGCGCAGCACATAGCCGCGGCCCTCGTTCGACGGCAGCACCCCGTCGGCAATCAGGAACGAGGTCGCGCGCAGATGGTCGGCGATGACCTTGTGCGAGGCGCCCTGCTTGCCGTCGGGATCGACGCCGGTTTCGTGCGCCACCGCCTCGATCAGGGCACGGAACAGGTCGATGTCGTAGTTGTTGTGCTTGTGCTGCAGGACCGCGGCGAGACGCTCCAGGCCCATGCCGGTGTCGATCGACGGCTTCGGCAGCGCGACGCGATTGCCGGGCGCGATCTGATCGAACTGCATGAACACGAGATTCCAGATCTCGATGAAGCGGTCGCCATCTTCCTCGGGGGAGCCGGGAGGGCCACCGGGGATGCCCTCGCCATGGTCGTAGAAAATCTCCGAGCACGGCCCGCAGGGACCGGTGTCGCCCATCGCCCAGAAATTGTCCGAGGTCGGGATGCGGATGATCCTGTCGTCGGACAGGCCGGCGATCTTCTTCCAGTGACCGGCCGCCTCGTCGTCGGTGTGGAACACCGTGACCAGCAGCTTTTCCTTGGGCAGGCCGTAATCCTTCGTGAGCAGGTTCCAGGCCAGTTCGATCGCGTGTTCCTTGAAGTAATCGCCGAACGAGAAGTTGCCCAGCATCTCGAAGAAGGTGTGATGGCGGGCGGTGTAGCCCACGTTCTCGAGATCGTTGTGCTTGCCGCCGGCGCGGACACACTTCTGCGAGGTCGCCGCGCGCGAGTAGGCGCGCGTCTCCAGCCCGGTGAAGACGTTCTTGAACTGCACCATGCCGGCGTTCGTGAACATCAGCGTCGGGTCGTTGCGCGGCACCAGAGGGCTCGACTCGACGACTTCGTGGCCGTTCTTGCGGAAGTACTCTAGGAAGGTCCGACGGATTTCGCTGACGCTTTGCATGCCGGCCTTGTAGCGTGCGTCCGCCCGTCAAGTCCAGAACAGGGAACCCAGGCTCAATGGCCGCCGAGGCCCATTCTACCGCCACTCTTCGCCTCTCCGTGGGCGACCTCCGGATCGCTCATCCGATCACCGTACCGAGCGGGCCGGTGCCCGCGGCGGACGTCGTCCCGGCCCTGCAGGGGCTGGTGAACGCCGTGGTCGCCGCGGCCGAGGCCGGGCGGGCGATTTCCTGCCGCAAGGGCTGCGGCGCCTGCTGCCGACAGCTGGTGCCGATCTCGCGCACGGAGGGGGAACGGCTGCTTTCGACCGTGGCCGCCCTGCCGGCGGAACGGCGCGCCGTCCTCGAGGGCCGCTTCGCCGCCGCCGAGGCCGCGCTGGCCGCAGCCGACCTCAAGGAGCGCAAGGGCCGGCCCGACCGGGAGCTTTCGACCGCCTATTTCGCGCTGGGCATCCCCTGCCCCTTCCTCGAGGAGGAGAGCTGCTCCATCCATCCCGACCGGCCGCTGGTCTGTCGCGAGTATCTCGTCACCTCGCCGGCGGAACTCTGCGCCGGGCCCGCGCAGGAAGGCGTGACGCCGGTGCCCGTGCCGAAGGTCTCACTGGCGGCGCGCGGTCTGCAGGACGAGCGCGAGGAATGGTTCCCGCTGGCGCTGCTGATGGACTGGGCGAAACGGCGTCCGAGGACCGCAGCGCGGCGCACGGGGCCGGAATGGATCCAGCGCTTCCTGAAGGGGATGTCGCGCAAGTCTTGAGGGGTGGCAGCACCTGTATCCATTCTGAACCGTGCGGGCTCCCGCGCCTGTGAAGGCGCTGCCGCCCGCCCCGCCCATTTTCTTTATGCGCTCCGCGCACGAAGAAAATGGGCGGTACCGCGCGTGGGGTGCGGCACCGCCCTTAGGGACCCGGAGACAGGGGATCGGGGTCCGCTATTCCTCGTCGTCGTCGTCCTCCTTGCCGCCGTCCATCAGGGCGTTGGCGAGGATGCCGGCATTGGCGCGCACCTTGTTCTCGATCGCATTGGCGACCTCGGGGTGCTCGCGGAGATAATTCTTGGCGTTCTCGCGGCCCTGCCCGATGCGGGTGCCGTCGTAGGAGTACCAGGAGCCCGACTTCTCGACGACGCCGGCCTTCTCGCCGAGGTCGATCAGCTCGCCGGCCTTGGACACGCCCTCGCCGTACATGATGTCGAACTCGACGACCTTGAACGGCGGCGCCACCTTGTTCTTCACGACCTTGACACGCGTGGCGTTGCCGACGACCTCGTCCTTGTCCTTGAGCGCACCGATGCGGCGGATGTCGAGGCGGACCGAGGCGTAGAACTTCAGCGCGTTGCCGCCCGTCGTCGTCTCCGGGCTGCCGAACATCACACCGATCTTCATGCGGATCTGGTTGATGAAGATCACCAGCGTGTTCGACTTGGAGATCGAGGCGGTGAGCTTGCGCAGCGCCTGGCTCATCAGGCGGGCATGCAGGCCCGGCAGCGAATCGCCCATCTCGCCTTCGAGCTCGGCGCGCGGCACGAGGGCGGCGACCGAATCCACCACCAGCACGTCGATGGCGCCGGAACGCACCAGCGTGTCAGCGATCTCGAGCGCCTGCTCGCCGGCGTCGGGCTGCGAGATCAGCAGGTTGCCGATGTCGACGCCCAGCTTCTTAGCATAGCCCGGATCGAGCGCATGCTCGGCATCGACGAAGGCGCAGGACCCACCCTTCTTCTGCGCCTCGGCAATGACGTGCAACGCAAGCGTTGTCTTGCCCGAGCTTTCCGGCCCGTAGATTTCGATGATGCGGCCCTTGGGCAGGCCGCCGATGCCCAGCGCGATGTCGAGGCCCAGCGAGCCGGTCGAGATCGCCTCGATCTCCAGCGCCTCGCGCTGGCCGAGCTTCATGATCGAGCCCTTGCCGAAAGCGCGCTCGATCTGGGCGAGAGCGGCGTCCAGCGCCTTGTTCTTGCTTTCCATGCCTTCTTTTTCGACCACCTTGAGCATCGCCGACATTGGCTGTCTCCTTCTTCCCATGCCCCTGTCAGGAGCGGCAATGCGGATAAGTCCGCCGCGGGTTCGAACGTCTGGAGGCCCCAATGTACCCATTTTGTTCCATTCGGCAACGGAACAAATAACCCTCTGATAGAACTAATGTTCTTGACACAAGTTCTAGATACGTTCTCTGCGAATTATCCCGGGTCTGGGACAATTCCCTTGGCGATGCTGAGACGTACCAGGTCGCAGTCGGCGCAGCCTTCCCCCGATCCGTGCAGGAAGATCGTCGGCTCACGATGCATCGCGTCGACCGCGAGATCGACGATGTCGCGCGCCCGCGCGAGCCGCGCCGTGCCATGGCCGACCGGCCCCTCGAACTGCAATCCCCTCGCCCGCAACCAGTCGTCGGCCAGGGCGAAGCGCCGGCAGCAATGGTCGTTCTCCAGATAGTCGATCCGTACGCGCTTCCCGTCCTGCAAAACCATGCAATGGCGGGGAACGCCATACGGCACCTCGGCGATCAGTTCGGCAAGGTGCAGCGAAGTGTCGGCCTCGTGCCCGACGCCCAGCAACAAAACCTGCCCGGCGAGGCCGTGGACGCGGCCCACGGGACTGTCCGGGACGTGGGGCGGCAGCGGCAGCGGCGTCTTCACCACCGCTTCGGCGCGGGGCCCGATGGCGGCGAAGGCCTGCAGGTGATCGGAGCGCATGACACCGGGCAGCCGCCAGAACAGATCGGCCGTTGCGCCGAGATCCCCGGCGGCCGGAGTCGTCGCGGGATCGAACGGCAACTCGTCATCTCCCGTCCACGATGGCATCACCAGCGTGCCATCGGGACCGAGCGCATCCTGCAAGGAAGCGATCAGGCCGAGCGGTCCATCCTCGATCGGTCTCAGCGCGCGAAACGACGTGTGGACGAGCAGGACGCCGCCGGCCCGGACACCGAGCGCGCGTAACTGATCGGCGACCTCGGTCCGGCCGAATGTCCGCACGGCGCCGCCTATTTCGGCCCGAGCAGTCCAGCCGACTTCAACGCCCCGATCCCCGCCGGGTCGTAGCCGATCTCCGCCAGCACCTCTTCATTGTGCTGACCAATCTCCGGTGGGTTCGAGACAAGCGGCGGCCGCCAGCCCATCATCTGGAAGGGCAGCAGCGGCAGCCGCGTCTGCACCCCGCCCGCAAGCGTGGTCGGCGCCAGCGAGCCGTTGGCCCGCAAGTGCGGATGGTCGAACAGGTCCTGCGGCCGCGCGACGGGCGCGAACGAGATGTCGGCCTCGAGGCACATCTGCTCGAGCGCGTCCTTGGTATAGGCCTTGAACACCTCGGCGACCTTCGGCACCAGCCACGGCCGCGCCTCGATGCGCAGGTTGTTGGTGGCGAGCTTCGGATCGGCGGCCAGTTCGGGCTGCTTGAAGAACTCGCAGAACCGCTTCCATTGACCGTCGCTGGTGATGCCGATGAAGACCTGCAGCCCGTCGGCCGTGTCGAAGATCTCGTAGACTGCCCACGAACTCACGCGCTCGGGCATCGGCGGCGGCGCGGCTCCGTTGATCGCCGTGATCGCCAGGTGCTGCCCCATCAGGAACACGACCGATTCGAACAGGGCGCTCTCGACCAGCCCACCCTTCCCCGTGCGGTCGCGCTGCTTCAGCGCGAGCACCGTTCCAAAAGCCCCGAACATGCCGCCGACGATGTCGATCACCGAGGTGCCGGCCCTCAGCGGCCGGCCGCTGGGACCGGTCATATAGGCGAGTCCGCCCATCATCTGCACGACCTCGTCGAGTGCCGGCCGCTTCTCGTAGGGGCCCGGCAGAAAGCCCTTCAGCGCGCAGTAGACGAGGCGCGGGTTGATCTTCTCGAGGTCTGCGGGCCCCAACTTTCGCTTGGCCATGGAGCCCGGCGCGAAATTCTCGATCAGCACGTCGGCCTTCTCGAGCAGCTTCACCAGGACCTTGCGGCCTTCGGGCGAATCGGCGTCGAGCGCCAGGCTCTTCTTGTTGCGGTTGAAGTAGCCGAAGAAGCCCGCACCGAAGCCGCGCAGCTTGCGCGTACGATCGCCGTCGACCGGCTCGACCTTGATGACCTCGGCGCCGAGGTCGGCCAGGATCATGCCGCAGGACGGTCCCAGGATCGTATGGGTGAGTTCGACGACGCGGACGCCCTTGAGGGGCGGATCAAACGATGAGGTCATGCCCCATCAGATACCTTACCCGGTCGGGGCGAGCCATGTGTCGATGTCCTTGACGAAGCCGAGGCCCGCCGTCTCGCCCAGCACCTGGTGTCCCACGCCGGAGCCGACCAGGAAGGCCTCCTGGTGCGGCACGGCATTGGCCTTGAGCAGGTCGCGGATCGCCTTGGCGTCATGGCCCCAGCCCACCGCCTCGACCTTGCCGTCGAAGGCGCGGTTGACGACTGGCAGGAACGCCGCCCGCTCCTCCGGTGTGAGCGCCGGCACGGCGTCGATGTCGCCCAGCAGGAACAACCGTCCGCCGAACCGTGCGACCAGGGCCGCGATGGAATTGCGGGCCTCGACGACGATCTCGTGGCCCGAACCGCGGCGGACCCGCGCTGCCAGCGACAGCGGCAGCACCGCAGCCCCCAGATTGACGCCGGTGTTCATCAGCGCCGCGGTCAATTCTTTGTAGGTGATCCCCAGCCGCTCGGCGCGGCGGACACGCATTTTCGCGATCTCCGGGCTCGGCGTCTTCCAGGCCTTGGCGGCGGCACGGCGCCACACCCAGGCCTCCCACGACACGTCGAAGGTCGGTCCGTTGTTGTGCCCGATCCCGGGACGGCGTAGCAGGGCCTCGACATTCGCATGTCGGACCGCAAGACGGTCGAAACGATCACCCATTGCGCCTATTGTAACGCAAGTTTGGTGCCGGAATCGAGGAGCGAGGCGTGGACGATTTTCAGGTCGATGTGTTGGTGGTGGGTGCCGGAAACGCGGCGGCCTGTGCGGCTCTCGCGGCGCGCGAGACGGGTGCCTCGGTCGCCATGCTGGAGGCCGCTCCCGAGGCCGAACGCGGCGGCAACAGCACCTATACCGCAGGCGCCATGCGCGTGGTCTTCCACGGCGTCGACGACCTGGTGCAGCTCTACGACCTCACCGAGGACGAGAAGCGCGACGTCGATTTCGGCAGCTACACCGCCGACCAGTATCTCGACGACATGGGCCGGGTGACCAACTATCGCTGCGATCCCGAGCTTACGGACATCCTGATTGGCCGCTCCTTCGAGACCATGAAGTGGATGCGTTCGAAGGGCGTGCGGTTCCAGCCCTCCTACGGTCGCCAGGCCTTCAAGGTGAACGGCAAGTACAAGTTCTGGGGCGGCCTCGCGGTCGAGGCCTGGGGCGGCGGGCCAGGCCTCGTCGACCTCGAGCACAAGGCCGCGATCAAGGCCGGCATCCCGATCCACTACGAGACGGCGGCCGTGTCGCTGATCGAGGAGGACGGCGTCGTGCGCGGCGTGATTGCCCGGCACAAGGGCCGCAAGGTCAGGATCGGCGCCAAGGCGGTCGTGCTGGCCTGCGGCGGCTTCGAGAGCAATGCCGAGATGCGCACGCGCTATCTCGGCCCGACCTGGGACCTCGCCAAGGTACGCGGCACCCGCTTCAACACCGGCGCCGGCATCAACATGGCGCTGGCGATCGGCGCCAAGCCGCACGGCAACTGGTCGGGCGGCCATGCCGTCGGCTGGGACATGAACGCGCCGGAGTTCGGCGACCTCGACGTCGGCGACAATTTCCAGAAGCACTCCTACCCGCTCGGCATCATGGTGAATGCCAACGGCCTGCGCTTCGTCGACGAAGGAGCCGACTTCCGCAACTACACCTACGCCAAGTACGGCGCGGTGATCCTGGCCCAGCCGCAGCAGTTCGCGTGGCAGATCTTCGACGCCAAGGTCCTCGACAAGCTGCGCGATGAATACCGGATCAAACGCATGACCAAGGTCCGCGCCGACACGATCGAAGAGCTGGCGAAGAAGCTCGAGGGCGTCGACGAGCAGCAATTCCTGAAGACCATCAAGGAATGGAATGCCGCCGTCATGACCGACGTGCCATTCAATCCGGCGATCAAGGACGGCCGCGGCACGCGTGGTCTCGCCGTGCCGAAGACCAACTGGGCCAACACGATCGACGAGGGTCCGTTCGAGGCCTACGCCGTGACCTGCGGCCTCACCTTCACCTTCGGCGGGCTGAAGATCACCAACGAGGGCGAGGTCGAAAGCACCGACGGCCATCCGATCCCCGGCCTGTTCGCGGCCGGTGAGCTGGTCGGCGGCCTGTTCTACCACAACTATCCCGGCGGCACGGGCCTCGTCTCCGGCGCGGTGCTGGGCAAGCTCGCGGGCGACGGCGCCGGCAAGTACGTCGCGGGGAAGAACTGAGCGCCGCTTGCCGCTGATCGGAATTGGCCTCAAAGTCCCGGCAAAATCAGGTTGCGCGGCGCGGATGAAGCGCGCGCGCACAGGAGGAAGAAGATGTCTCCCATCACCCGGCGTCACGCCTTGGCCCTCGGCGGCTCGTCCCTGCTGTTGCCATCCGCTGCGGGCGCGCAGGCGAACTGGCCCAACGGCCCGGTCACGTTCGTCGTCGGCTACGCCGCTGGCGGGAGCACCGACATCAACGCCCGCGAGCTGGCGCACGTCATGACGCCGGTCATCGGCCAGCAGATCATCATCGACAACAAGGGCGGTGCCGCCGGCTCGATCGGCCTGCGCGCAGTGGCCAATGCCAAGCCGGACGGGCAGACCCTGTTCGTCGCCGTCGGCACGAACGTCATCATCAACCCGCATGTCCAGAAGGGCATGATCGACACGCTGGCCAGCCTGGCGCCGATCTGCCAGATCACGGACTATCAGTACGTGCTGGTGGTGGGGAACTCGGTCCCGGTGAAGAATGCCGCCGAACTGGTGGCGATGGCCAAGAAGGACCCCGACAAACTCACGTTCTCCTCGTCGGGCGTGGGCGGCAACAATCATCTGGCCGGCGCGCTGTTCGCGGAGGCGGCCGGGATAAAGATCACCCATGTCCCCTACAAGGGCACCGGACCGGCGGTGGCCGACGTGATCAGCGGCCAGATCACCATGAACTTTTCGTCGCTGCCCCCGGCCGTCTCGCAGGTCAAGGGCGGCAACCTCAAGGCCTTGGCCGTTACCGGCAACAAGCGCGTGAGCTCCATGCCGGATGTGCCGACCCTCAAGGAACAGGGCATCGACGTCGTCGTCACCAGCTGGCAGGGACTGTTCGCCCCGGCGAAGACCCCGCCGGACATCCTCGACAAGATCGACAAGGCGGCGAAGGAAGCGATGAAGAACCCCAAGTGGGAGGAAGCGCTGACGCGCGACGGGCTGGAAATGCCGCCCGACCGCACCCGCGCCCAGTTCGCCAAGTTCGTCGCCGACGAACATGCCTTCTGGGGCAAGAAGCTGCGCGAACTCAACGTCCAGATGGAGTAGCGGTCGCGGACCGCCCCTACCCCGGCTTTCTGTCCCCTGCCTGCCGGCGGCGGCGCTCTTCGCCCAGCCCCCTGAGGCGCTCCGCGTCTTCAGGCTTCACGCGCCCATAGCGCGGACGCCATTCGTCGTCGGAGGGCCACGAGACATCCGACTTCTGCGTGGTGCGCGGTGCATCGGCCCCCCGCAGCAGATCCAGTGCCTGCCGCGCGATCGTGCGCTGCAGATCCTGCCGTCCCGGCGGACCGCATGGATTGCCCAAGGGGAAGTCTGTGAACAGGAAACGCGGCACGCCGCAATACTCGACGATGTCGAGGGCGGAGCCGACGATCACTGTCGGCAATCCGTTGGTCTCGAGGTGACGGGCGACCAAACTCACGGTTTGGTGGCAGACGGGTCAAAGCGGGGAGAGCAATGCCACATCGGCGCCGTCGGCGCGCAATCGCGCCAGGACCTGCGGCGCATCGAGTTCCGCCGTCTTGCGCTGGCTGTACTCGGTCGGGACGCCGTGGAACCGGGGCGACAGACCACCGACCAGGCCCTCTTCCGCCCAATGCCGAACGGCCTCGATCGGCAGAAAGCTCGCCCGGTCGTCGGTGTGCGTCGATTCCTTGTCCCAGGCGAGGTTGTCGGTGAAGAGCCTGTCTGGCGCGGCCGAGATCTCGCCCGACCAGACCTGCCGCTTGCCGGACGCATCGCGGTTGCCGAGGTCGGGCGGACTTGCGGTCGTGACGAGGCCGATCCTCGACTGTGACAGAGGCTTGGCGAGGTTCGCGAAAGGAACCGCTTCGAACCGCGCCCAGACATAGTCGGACGGATAGCCGAGGGCGCGGTAGTAGTCCCTCGTGCGCTCCATATAGCGGACGGTCTCGGTCATCGTTTCCACCGGCTTCTGTCGTTGCCGACAGTCTAACCGCGTTTTGGCACCATGCAGAAGCCCTGTGCCTCGATTCCCAGGGCCGGATTGAACTTCGAGCGGAAGTTCTCCATCGCGATCGCCGCCGTCAGCTCGACGATCTGCGCCTCGCTGAAGTGCTTCTTCAGGTCATCGACCAGCGCCTCGTCGACCTTGCGGTCGGTGTAGGAGATCCGCTCCGCATATTCGAGAGCCAGCCGCTCGGCCTCGCTGAACAACGTGCTCTCGCGCCAGGCCGTGACCTCGGCCAGCTTCTCCATCCCACCTTCCGTCGTTTCCAGCACACGGCTGGAATTGATGTCGATTCAAAACGGGCAACCGTTGATCGTCGCAACGCGCACGTAAAGCAGCGCCGGCAGGCCCTTTGGCAGCAGGCCGGATTCCTCGATCGACTGGCCCAGCATGCCGGCCGCGCGCAGGATCGGCGGGCAGTGCGCCATCACCTTGGTCGGGTTCAGGAGACCGCCGAACATCTCGCGCTGCCGATCGAAAGCGGCCTTCAGGATGGGATTGCCGCCATCCTCCTCGATCTCGCTGACACGGGCCATGGGTGCGCCTCCTCGTTGCAAGGGCACAGACGTTACCGTCCGAACTCGTCGGGGTACGACGGACATCTTTTCATGGGAGCATGAAGTCGCCGAAGGCTTCGGCAGCAAGGTCGGCAGGGGACGCCTAGGGCCGGTGGAGATCGGGGCGAACGATCAGCCAGAAGACCAGAGTGGACGCCAGCGAACAGGCCAGCACGAACGGCAACAGATAGGCCAGGTTGGCGAGCAGGTTCAGCCAGGCGGGCTCGGTGCCCTCCCCTTCGAAGCCTGCCACTCCGGCGAAGATCGCCACGAACGAGGCTCCCAATGCCAGTCCCAGGAACAAATAGGCTCGCAGCCCGTCCCAGTGCCGACGACGCATGACCAGATAGGCAGGCAGACCGACCAGCAGCGCGAACGGGTAGGAGATGTACCCGGCAAAGGCCGCGTAGCCCAGCGTCTGGGCGTCTCCCCCGGCGGCGAGTATCACCGCCGCCAGGATCGCCGCCGGCATCATCGGCGCGACCACGAAGGCCGCGACCGTGCGGTATGCCGTGGTGCGAGCAGATGCCATCCCTCTCCTCCTGTCAGTCGGGCCGCTAAATCTGGCCCGGCCATCGTCCTTAGCGTCAGACGATCAGGAAGTCAGTGTGGTCGAGCGTCCCGGTCAGCAGGGTCTGGATCGTTGCGAAGACCACAGCGGCGCCGGCGCCAGAGCCGTCGGCGTCATAGCTCACATTCCCCGTGGCACTGTCGAAGATGATCCGGTCAGCCGCATCGAGGGCGGCGGCACCATTTACGAAGGCGCCCGCCCCGAGAGCGCCATCGGCCCCGAGTTGCGTGAAGATCGCATTGTCGAGGTTGAAATGATCTTGGCCGTGCGCGAAACCGCTGATCGTGGCAAGGTTGCCCGCACCGATCGCAGAGTTGAAGACGAACGTATCACCGCCGCCATTGCCGACGAGCGTGTCCATTCCGCCCCGGCCGTTGAACACGTCGGCGCCGTTGACCCCGTCGATGACATTGCTGCCGCTGGTCCCGACCAACGTGTCGTTCCAGAAGGTGCCGGTGAGATTCTCTATCGAAACATACGTCTCGCCGGCAGCATCTCCAGCGTTGATCGCAGCATTCGACAGCGATGCGGTGATGCCAATCCCGCCGGCGACGCTGTATTGATAGTATGAGACCGTGTCGGTCCCGTCGCCGCCGTTAAACACATCAACGCCCGACCCTCCCTCGAGGAAATCGTCGCCCGAACCGCCCAGAAGTTGGTCGCTGCCATCGCCGCCGGCAAGCAAGTCGTTGCCAAAGCCGCCGGACAGAGTGTTGTTTCCCAGGTTTCCGATCAGGATGTCGTTGTAGGACGAACCGCTCAGCCCTTCGATGGACGTGTACACGTCGCCTGCCGCCTCGCCCGTATTGACCGAGGGGTCGATGAGCGATGCCGTCAAACCGATCGTGGAATTCCCGTAAGCGGCATAGTCGAAACCCAACCCGCCATCGAGCTGGTCGGCGCCACCGCCGCCAAGCAGCCAGTTGTCGCCGCCGTTGCCGACGAGGACATCGGCAAAGGCAGAGCCGGTGAGGCCTTCGATTTGCACATAGGTATCGCCCGCGGCCTCGCCGGTGTTGATCGCGGAATTGGCGAGGGACGCGGTAACGCCCATGGTCGCGTTGAAGTAGGACGCGTAGTCGAAGCCCGCGCCACCGTCGATATGGTCCGCCCCGAGGTTGCCCTGAAAGGTATTGTCGAAACCGTCACCGATCAGCGTGTCGTTGAAATTGGATCCCGCGAGAGATTCGATCGAGACATAGGTATCGCCCGCCGCGTCTCCCGTGTTGATGCCCGGGTTGGCCAGCGACGCCGTGATGGATATGGCGGCGGTGGTGTAGCTCGCATAGTCGGCGCCGAGGCCACCGTTCAGCACGTCGGCGCCAGCGCCGCCTCGCAGGGTGTTGTTGCCTGCGTCGCCGATGAGGGTATCGTCGAAACGGGAGCCTTCGAGCCGTTCGACCAAATTATACGTATCGCCCGCCGCCTCTCCGGTATTCATCGAAGGGTTGGCCAAGGATACGGTGACGCCGGTGCTTGCGTTGATATAGGAGGCGTAGTCTCCGATTCCGCTGCCGCCGCTCAGGAAGTCGCTCCCAAGGCCGCCGATCAACACGTCATCGCCATTGCCGCCGCTGAGTATGTCGTTGCCGGCGAGGCCGCTCAGCGTATCACTCAATTCGCCGCCGGTCATGATGTTGTCCAGGGCATTGCCGGTTCCCGAGAAGGGTCCCGTGCCAATGTACTTCAGGTTGGCGGTAGAGGCGTCCAGCGTATAGCTCGCCATCGCCGTCTCGATCGGGTTGGTCGTGACGGCCACCACCTCGTCGACACCCTTGCCGGCCAAGGCCGCGTTCTCCGCCGGGGTAAGCGTCGCGAGGTTCGCCGGGATATCGGCCAGCACCACATGATCCGCCTGGGTGAGCGCTACAGCACCAAGGGCGCGGTACTGCGCAACGGTCAGCCTCAGCACGTCGTCCGTCGCATTGATCAGGTCGATACCCTTGCCCGCGAGTGACGCGATATCGAGGGCTGCGATATTGGCGCCCGTATCGCGTAGGGTCACGAGGTCACCCGCGGTCAGGACGATGCCATGCAAAGCGTCGTACTGGGCCACCGTGAGAATCAGGGAATCGTTCGTCGCGTCCAGACGGTCGACGCCCTTTGCCCAAAGACTGTGGATCTGGGCTGGCGTCAGCTTTGCCAGCTCGGCGCCGGCCACCACGACCATATCGCCCACCGCAAACGTCACTGCGCCCAGTGCCAGCGCCTGGGCCTTGGTCAGCGTCACGGCCCCGTCAGTCACATCGAGCCGGTCGACACCTTTCGCCGAAAGCTTGCCCAGTTGCTCTGGCAACAGGGCCGATATCTCGGCGCCGGTAGCGGTCATGGTCACAGTGTCGGCCTGCGCAAGCGCGACCGTGCCCATGGCCTGAAGCTGCGCCAGGCTCAGGGACAGCGTACCATCCGTGGCATCGAGCCTGTCCACGAAGCCTGCCGCAAGCGCCGCCACCTCCACCTGCGAGAGACCGGCGAGGTTCGCGCCCGTATCGGCCAGTGTCACCGTGTCCTTCGAGTTCAGGCCGATCGTGGCGCTGATTGCGCGATACTGTTCCACGGTCAGGGAGAGCGTATTGTCGGTCGCGTTGATCCTGTCGATACCCGCCGCGCCAGCCGCAACCAGCTCCGCCGGCGTCAGGCTCGCCAGGTTGGCGCCCGTGTCTGCGAGGGTCACGACATCTTCCGCGGACAGGGCAATCGAGCCCAGCGCCCTGAATTTTGCCACGGTGAGAGTCAGCAAGTCGTCCGTCGCGTCGAGCACGTCGACTCGGGCAGCAATGTCGGAGAGCGTGTCCGGATCGTATTTCTGAAGGCGCGCGCCAGTGTCGGCCACGGTCACGAAGATGTCGCTGTCGATCGACGTGAATTTGGCGTGCTGCGACACACTCATGCGAACGCTGCCGGTACCCGTCAGAACGAGAGTTTGAACACCGGACATCGTTGGGAAGCGCATTGTGAAGTCAGCGGCGCCCCCCAATTCCACCTGCAGGGCGTTCGAGCCTTGCCCCAGCGCGAAGCTGTCTACTCTCACGAACTGCTGCGCCGTCATGCGAAGATGATCGTCGCCAGTCCCGCCAACGACTTTCAACACCTCTACATCATCGAGATTTGACCATGCCCCTGTCGTGGCGCCCGCAACATCCTCGTCTCCATTGAACTTCAGATTCAACGTATCCGTGCCGGCCTCGCCATCGAGTGCACCGAGAGCGGTGAAAGCACTGAGACCGAGCGTGATCGTGTCGCTCGAGACCGTGCCGACGAACTGCTCCACGCCGGTAATCGGAGTTGCAGAGAGGTTGATCGCCGTGGTGCCGTACAAGCCGAGGGTGTCGAAACCATCGCCGCCGTGGATCTCGTACTTGGTCGCCGTGCCGGCCACGTACAGCTGATCGTCCCCCTCCCCGCCGGACAGCGTCTTCTTGCCGCCGCCTTCGGCAATCAACGTATCGCTGCCGCTGCCCCCCGCCGCCAGACTCGTTCCGGCGCCGTTGATGTGCAGCACGTCATCGCCGCCGTTGCCGTTCAGCGCATCATTGCCACCATTGCCGATCGCGGTATCGTTGAACTCGGTGCCGTCGAATGTCTCTCCGGCTGCTGTGCCGATGTAATTTGCCATTGCTCGCACACTCCCGAAGCTCTGGTACACGCAAAAGCGGCCGCCTGAGGCGGCCGAATACTTCAATTGTCAAGATCCTGAGCAGCGTTGTGCGACGGACGGCAACTGGCGCCGAAGGAATTTCGGCCATAGCCTTCCTTCAGATTCCCGCACACAGCGAATATCAGGATTGCCTCCGTTCAACCAAGGCGGGCATTAGCGCACAATCGTCAAGATTGTAAATCGCAATATTCAACCGCCTCAAAGCAGCGGTCTTCTGCCGTTCAAGATCGAACGCAGAACTGTGACGGTTTTGCGATATTTCCAGATTCGGCGGATGCACTCATGGAGTTCGCCGGAAGATGGAGGGCACCTGCGATGACAGGCGCCCGATCGGCAAAGGGTTGAGCGAATGCCGCGGAGGCCCGTCAAGCGGGCCCCCACCTAGATGGTCAAAATCACTCAGAAGCCGAGCGCCTTCGCCTGCACCACACCTTCGATGCCGCTGATCTTGCCCATCAGATCGGCGGAGATCGGCTGGTCGACCTGGACCAGCGCGATGGCCGATCCACCCGGCTTGTCACGGCCGAGATGGAAGGTCGCGATGTTGACCTTGCCCTCGCCCAGCAGCGTGCCCAGGCGGCCGATGAAGCCCGGCTTGTCGTCGTTGGTGATGTAGAGCATGTGCGGTGCGAATTCGGCGTCGATCTCAATGCCCTTGATCTCCACGATGCGCGGATGCTTGCCGCCGAACAGCGTGCCGGTGACGGAGCGCGTGTACTTCTCGGTCGTGACCGAGAGGCGGATCATCGAATTGTAATCGGTCTCCCGCTCGTGCTTGACCTCCGCCACCTCGATGCCGCGCTCACGGGCGATGACCGGCGCATTGACCATGTTCACCGAGGTGAGCTGCGGGCGCAGCACGCCCATCAGAGCCACCTGGGTCAGCGGCTTGACGTTGAGCTTCGCCACCTGACCCTCGTACTCGATCGAGACGGCCTTGATGTCGGTGTCGGTGAGCTGGCCCGCGAAGGAGCCGAGCTTCTCGGCGAGGTCGAGGAACGGCGCCAGCTTCGGCGCATCCTCGGCCGAGACGTTCGGCATGTTGAGCGAGTTGGTGACGGCGCCCGTCAGCAGGTAGTCGGCCATCTGCTCGGCGACCTGCAGGGCCACGTTCTCCTGGGCCTCGACTGTCGAGGCGCCGAGATGCGGCGTGCAGACGAGGTTGGGCGCGCCGAACAGGACGTTCGACTTGGCCGGCTCCTCGACGAACACGTCGAAGCCCGCACCTGCGATGTGACCCGAAACCAGCAGGTCGCGGACGGCCAGCTCGTCGACCAGCCCGCCACGCGCGCAATTGACGATGCGCACGCCCTTCTTGGTCTTCATCAGGTTGGCGCGGGACAGGATATTCTTCGTCTGTTCGGTGAGCGGCGTGTGCACCGTGATGAAGTCGGCGCGGGCCAGCACCTGCTCCAGGGTCGCCTTCTCGACGCCCAGCTCGGAGGCGCGCTGGTCGCTCAGGAACGGGTCGTAGGCCACGACGCGCATCTTCAGCCCGATGGCACGCTCCGCCACGATCGAGCCGATGTTGCCGCATCCGATCAAACCCAGCGTCTTGAAGCTGAGCTCGGTACCCATGAACTTGTTCTTCTCCCACTTGCCGGCCTGGGTGCTGGCATTGGCTTCCGGCACCTGACGGGCGACGGCGAACATCAGGGCAATGGCGTGCTCGGCCGTCGTGATTGCGTTACCGAAAGGCGTGTTCATCACGACGACGCCGTGCGAGGTCGCGGCCTTGATGTCGACATTGTCGACGCCGATGCCGGCACGGCCCACGACCTTGAGCTTCTTGGCCAC
The DNA here is from genome assembly GCA_964588065.1 of uncultured Reyranella sp. Taxonomy (GTDB): domain Bacteria; phylum Pseudomonadota; class Alphaproteobacteria; order Reyranellales; family Reyranellaceae; genus Reyranella. The sequence goes on along the minus strand of CAZPOS010000035.1, from coordinate 91 downwards.
CGCCAGGACCTCGGCCGTCACCTTGGTGGCCGAGCGGATCGCCAGGCCTTCGTAGTTGCCGATGATCTCGCGCAGCTCTGCGGGCTTGAGG
>CAZPOS010000034.1:0-31010 GCA_964588065.1 uncultured Reyranella sp. | reverse complement strand
GGGGAGCGCAGCGATGGCGCGGAAGCTCAAGGTCTTCACGACGTCGGCGGGCTTCTTCGATCTCGCGGTGTCGGCGCCGTCGATGAAGGCGGCGCTGGAAGCCTGGGGCGCCGGGGCCAATCTGTTCCACCAGGGCTTCGCGCGGCAGACCGACGAGGCGGCCATCGTGAAGGCGGCCATGGCGCGGCCGGGGGTGGTGCTGCGCCGGCCGGTCGGCACCGACCAGCCCTTCCGGGAGGAGGCCGAGGCGTCGGAGGCGCCGTTCGAGGGGCGGGCCGCGAAGCCGCCCCGGGCAGCCCGACCGAAGGCCGCCGCGCCGAAGCGCCAAGCGCCTGCGGACGACCCTGCCAGCCGCCGGCAGGAACGCGAGGCCGCGCGGGCCTTCGAGCAGGAGCAGGCGCGGCGCGAGCGCCGGGAGCGGCAGGAGGCGGCCGCCCGGCGCAAGGAGGCGGCCCGGCGGGATCGCGCCATCGCCGCGGCGACGGCGGCCCTCGACAAGGCCGAGGCGCGCCATCGGGCCGCGGTCGCGGAGATCGAGCGGGGCCGCGCGGCGCTGCAGGCGAGGGCCGATCGCGAAGCGGAACGGTGGCGGCGCGAGCGCGAGCGTCTGGAGGAGGAGGTGCATGCGGCGCGGGTACCGAAGCATCTGCGCGCCGTGTGACGAGGGGGGGGCGTGCAACCTTCGGGGCGTTGCGGCGTTACGACGGGCGGCTCAACAGGGGGAAAGGATGCAGGGGCCCACGCTACCCATACTTCCACGTCTACGCATACGCTCGATGAGGCGAGGCAGATGAGTGCTGCCCGTGGCCGGCGGGTCGATTGGTCCGCCTTCTTCCAGAGCGTGCCGGAGCCGCATGGCATCCGCATCCGACTCGCCACGGCCGACGCTTCGTCGCCGGCGGCGGTCACGGCGGAGAAGCGGGTCCTGCGCCTGATCCGTTCGAAGTTGGAGTCCGAGCGGTTCGCGCTGCGGCGCTCCTTCGCGAGCGGCCCGACGATCATCGAATGCGTGTTCGATTCGGCCGCCGTGGCGGACGCGCTGGCTGCGGAGATCGGCGCCAGGCCTGCGGACGGTGTTCCCGGCTGGGCGAGTGCGCGCAGCCTGCTCGCCGACGAACGCAGCTTGCGGCGGCTGCTGAAGCAGGGGGCCGCGCCGCGCGAGGCGCGGCAGCCGGACGAGATGGTCGTCGCGGAACCGGATCCGGTGATCGAGGCGAGGTCGCGGCTGCAGAAGATGTCGCTGGAGGAGCAGGCCACGGCTCTGTTCAAGTCGATGACACGGGTGTCGTGACGGTGTCGGTTCGCACCATGCAACGTCGGGACGCCTGATCCATTACGCCGCCACAAGCCAGGATGGAGGCGTGACGTGAACATCGAACAGCGCAACGAACTCTTGCAGCAGATGCTCGAAACCGAGATGGGCGGGGTGAAGGTCTATGAGACGGCCCTGACCTGCGTGCTCAACGACGAACTCAAGGAAGAGTGGGAGAAATATCTCGACCAGACCAAGCGGCACGTCGAGATCGTGACGACGCTGATGTCGGAGCTGGGTGTGCCCCCGGCGGAGACGCCCGGCCGCGAGGTCGTGCGGCACATCGGCGGCTCGCTGGTGGCGGCGATGAAGCTCGCCAAGGGCACGGCGCCGCCGGAAGCGGCGGAGATCGTGGCCTGCGAGTGCGTGGTCCACGCCGAGACCAAGGACCATTCCAACTGGGAGCTGCTCACCCTCTATGCCGAGGCCGCCCGCGGCGCCGAGAAGAAGGCGATCCAGGCGGCGCTCGACGAGGTCGAGGACGAGGAGGACGAGCACCTCTACCATTCCAAGGGATGGTGCCGCGAACTGGCCATCGCTTCGCTCGGTATGAAGGCGGTCCTGCCGCCGCCGGAAGAGCAGAAGGACGTGAAGACCGCGATCGGCGCCTCGCGCGCCGAGATGGCCCGCAAGGAACTCCTCTAGCACCGTCGTCCCAAAAGGCGCGAAGCCCCGCCCATGACGGGCGGGGCTTCGTTGTGTGGAGACGACAGGTTCGTCCGTCAGGAGACGGCCGCTTCTGCGCTCGCCGTCTTACTTGCCTTCGGCGATCCGAAGTTCCTCGGCGCGCTCGCAGGCCTGGGCCGCATTCTTGTACTGCTTGAGATCGAGGTAGGCGCGGGCCAGGAACTCGTAGTGCGCCGGCTTCCTGTAGGTGTTGGTCTCTACGGTCTTGAGCAGCTGGCGGGCGGCGGGACGCTGCTTGGCTGCCACGAGCGCGCGGGTGGTCAGGCAGGTGGCCTCCAGGCGCACGGCGCGATCCGTCTTCACGGCACTGATCTGTTCGAAGATCTCCGTCGTCGCGTCCCAATCGCCGCGCGCAAACGAGGCACGGATCTCCTCGATCAACTGCTTTCCGATCTCTACCTGGTCTTCATTAGTCACCGGGTGGCCCCCTTCTCGATCATCAAACTCTGCAAATTTCATTATGTGCACAACGAGTCCGCCAACGCGCGGATGTCGACGTCACCCCGTGCCTTTAGCGGGAAACGTGCCAATCCAACACTGATAATCTCGTGACACGATGAGGAATCATGTCGCGGTCGAAACCAGATCGGCTGCAACTGTAACCGCTTTGAAGCTTTCTTTGGTGGCTTTCGCAAAGTCTTTGAAAGCCTTGACCGCTCGAGTGCACACAGGGCGTCCTGGAATGCCCCGTTTGGGGCGTTCTGCGCGTCGTGCAGCACATGCTGTGAGGTGTCGGGCTTAGGCGAAGTCGCCCGGTGTGAGTGCGATTGACTCGCCGTGCGGCGTTCGATCTGCGGCACGATCCCAGGCCCGAACGTAGCGCCCCAGCGTTTCGGGGGAAGCAATGCCCTTGCGCGCGACGAGGCTTTCAAGCGTTGAAAGCCAGTGAAGATAGTAGGTCGTGCCGTCGTCGGGATCGCCCTCCGCGAGGGCGGCCTTGATCCGCAAACCGAGTTCGTCCGCCCATTCATTCCATGTGAAAACGCCGCGCTGCTGCAGGGTGAGCGCCATGGCGAAGGCTTGGGCCTGCCACGGCTCGGCGAAGACCGGGGCTTCACCCTCGCACGGGATGCCGGGCACGCTTTGCAGCACCGCACGGACCGAAGCACGGTCCTCTGTCATCACGTCGCCTCCAGATACGGCTCGAAGGCCTCGATCGAAATGGTGGTTCCGGCCTCGGCGTCGGGACCCCACAGTTCCCGCCCGTCGAACACCACGGTGTAGAGCCATTCGCCTTGCTCGACGCCCTTCTCGACCATCGCGTCGGGATAGGTATGGCACCCCTGGATGCGCTCGATCGTCCCGAGATGGCCGCGTGCGAAACGCGGCAGGCGGGTGTGGGAGCGGGGATGGACGTTGCGCGCCCGCACCGTTTGGCCGACCTCGAAGAGCGCCGCGGCGCGCGGTGGCTGGTCGTAGTTGCCGCGGATGAGAGAGGCGCCGGCCTGGGCTCCCGACAGAGGCGGGCGCTTCAGCGGCCGGCCCGGACCGCTCGAACGACCGCTCGCCAGCTCGGCCTCCGACACGAGACCGCGCGCGAGGCACAGACGTTCGAGGCGCAAGAACCACTTCCTGTAATAGGACGAGGAAAGATAGATCGCCGGCGGCAGCGTCTCGATCCAGTAGCGGCCGACATCGATGTTCCATTCGCCGGCCGAACCCATGACCCGGTTGAGCGCCAGGGAGCGGGCTTCCCAATCGCTATGGAAGGGCACCTCGTCCGGCTCGGGCGCGACCTGGCCGAAGCCATCCATGCCGCCCATGTCGTGCACGCCGTTCATGGCGCGACCTCGTTCGCTGCCTTCGGGAAGCCGGTGCCGATCATCGAATCGCGGGTGACGAGGGCGGCGAGCTTCTCTTCGGACCAGCCCTCGGTTCCGGCCGGTCGCATCGGCAGGACGATGAAGCGCGTCTCCGCCGTCGAGTCCCACACCCGGACCTTGGTGTCCGCGGGCAGAGTCACGCCGAAATCGGCCAGGACCTTGCGCGGCTCCTTGACCGTGCGCGAGCGATAGGGGGCCGACTTGTACCAGACCGGCGGCAGGCCCAGCAGATCCCACGGGTAGCAGGAGCACAGGGTGCAGACGATCATGTTGTGCGTGGTCGGCGTGTTCTCGACCGCGACCAGATGGTCGCCCACCTTCTGCTGGAGCCCGAGCTGGGCGATCGCGTTGCTGGCGTCGGCGATCAGCGCCGCCTTGAAGTCCGCATCGACCCAGGCCCGCGCCACCACCTGCGCGCCGATATGCGGTCCGATCCTCGTCTCGTAGGCCTCGATGATCGAATCGAGTGCCGCCGGATCGACATAGCCCTTTTCGGTCAGGATGGTTTCGAGGGCGCGGACCCGGAGCTGCATCTCCGAAAGCTCCGATCCATGCTCGTGCCCGTGGTCATGCCCATGCCCATGCCCATGGTCATGATCGTGACCATGTCCGTGATTGCCCGACATCGCGCCTCCTCGCTCCGAGATACGCAGGCTACTTCATGCCGCTGTGCCGATACAGCCCGCCCCATCGCCGCAGTCAGTGCGGTACCACTCCCAACTCGACACCGGTCTTGTCGTGCAGGGCGAACCGGTCGACGAGGTCCGCGCTGGCTTCGTTGTAGCCGATGACCTTCACCTCCGAGCCGTCGCGGCGCAGGCGGGCGACGACCTTGTCGAGCGCACCGACTCCGGAAATGTCCCAGAAATGCGCAGCCGACACATCGATGGTGACGGCGCGTCCCTGCTCGGGGCCGAAGGCGCGTGTTAAACGCTCGACCGAGGCGAAGAAGATCTCGCCGCTGATGCGATAGGTGACCGTTCCGTCATCTTCCTTGCGTTCGACCGAGAACATGCGGCGGACCTTGCCGGCGAAGAAGATGCCGGAGAGCAGCACGCCCGCCAGCACCCCCTGCGCCAGGTCGTGCGTGAAGACGACGACGCAGACGGTCACGATCATCACGATGCTCGAGGTCGGCGGGTGGCGTCGCAGGTTGGGGATCGAGTTCAAGCTGAAGGTGCCGATCGAGACCATGATCATCACCGCGACCAGCGCCGGCATCGGGATGCGGCCGACCAGCGGCCCCAGCACCGCGAGGAGGAAGAGCAGGGCCGCGCCGGCGACGAAGGTCGAAAGGCGCGTGCGGCCGCCTGAAGTCACGTTGATCACCGATTGCCCGATCATCGCGCAGCCGCCCATGCCGCCCACGAGAGCGGCCGCGATGTTGGCGCCCCCCTGGCCCAGGCATTCGCGGCGCTTGTCGCTGTCGCTGTCGGTCATGTCGTCTACGATCTGGGCCGTCAGCATCGATTCGAGCAGACCGACCGCCGCCATGGTGAGCGAATAGGGCAGGATGATCTGCAGCGTCTCCCAGGTGAGCGGCACCTGTGGCAGGGCGAGGCTCGGCAGCGCCTCCGGTAGCTTGCCCATGTCGCCCACCGTATGGACCGGCAGATCGAACCCGATGCTGGCCGCGGCCAGCACGACGATGGCGACCAGCGGCGAGGGGACGGCCGTGGTGAGGCGGGGCAGCAGGTAGATGATCGCGAGGCCGGCCACGATCATCGCATAGGTGTGCCACGACACGCCGGTGAGCTGAGGGATCTGCGCCATGAAAATCAGGATGGCGAGCGCATTGACGAAGCCGGTGATGACCGAGCGCGAGACGAATTGCATCAGCAGGTCGAGGCGCAGGAAGCCGGCTGCGATCTGGATCAGGCCCATCAGGATGGTGGCTGCGAACAGGTAGTCGACGCCGTGATCGCGCACCAGCGGCGTTACCACCACCGCGACGGCTGCGGTGGCGGCGGAGATCATGCCGGGCCGGCCGCCCACCAGAGAGATGACGATGGCGATTGCCACCGAGGCCCAGAGACCCACTCTCGGGTCCACGCCCGCGATGATCGAGAAGCCGATGGCTTCGGGGATGAGGGCGAGCGCGACGACCAGGCCCGCGAGGAAATCGCGACGCGCCTGGCCTAGGCTCCCGAACCATTGGGACTTGAAGCTGCTGAACATGGGAGATCGCCGCACATGCACATGGCCACGGTACTTCCTCGCCTCGGGCGAAGACGGCGTGTGGAAGGTCCATGTGAGAGTTGCCCGGCGGATCGGCGGCCGGAATAGCCACCCGGGGTTTCACCGGGTCCATGCGATTGAGAACGTGCGTAGACCACGCCCTGTCATTGAATGCAATGCCGATGCCACGGGCGTGCCGACTGCAACTTTCACAGTCCGGAAACGTTCAACGCCGCACGTCCATTGAGGAGCACGCGATGGCTGCGAAGAAGAAGGTCGTGAAGAAGGCGGCGAAGAAGAAGATCGCCAAGAAGAAGGCTACCAAGAAGAAGGTCGCCAAGAAGAAGGCGGCGCGAAAGAGCGCGACCAAGCGCGAGCTGATCGACACCGGTACCAACAAGCTCTACGTGCGGCGCAACGTCCGCGGCACATCCTTCAAGGAAGTCGAGGACGTAGGGCGATCGCTGACGGCCGATCGCCGGCGCAAGGCGAGGACCGTTTCCAAACGCGGTCAGGGCGACAAGGGCGATCGACGCTCGTCGCGCAAGGGATAGTCCGATGAGCGTTCGCAAGTTCGGACTGGCCGACGCGACGCTCGAACGATCGCCGGGCCAGGAAGCCGAGATCTTCGCCGGCAACGTGGTCGACCAGCGCGATGGCGGGCCGATCTCGATCGGCTATGGCCGCTATGGTCCCAACCAGCGTCTCGAGGAGACCATGGCGGTCGACGACGTGATGCTGATCCTCGAGGGCCGGATATCGGTCACCAGCCGAGACGGTACCGTGACGGGCGGGCCGGGCGACTTCATCTACATGCCCAAGGGGGAAGCGGTGACCGTCCTCTCGCACGAGGAAGGCGCGTTGACGGCCTACGTCACTTACCCGCACTGGCAGGAAGCGCGCGGCTGACGGGGACGGCATCGCGTGCGGAGAGGCGATGCTCGAAGAAGAAGCGCACGAACTCAGCGCTGGCGTCTGGGCCACGCGGGTCGGTGAAGGTGCCGAGCGCGCTGCCCCCCGACCAGGCGTGTCCCACTTCCTGGAGCACCCATTGTTCGCCGATGGCGCGTTCCTGCGCGTCGAAGCGGATGGTGCGCGTGAAGGCGATGCCGGTGGTGGTCGCGCCGCGCGTGACGCGCGTGCGCACGCCAGGGCCGCCCGACGCTTGTTCGCTCGCCTGGTCGCCATTCACCGGATTGACCGTCGTATCGCGATCGCCATGAAAGACGATGGTCGGGACCACCGGACCGGTCCGTACCGGAAGCCGCGCCGCGGGCGCGCCCTCCCGCATTGCCGAGAAGGCCGCGTGCATGTCGCGCGCGGCGCCGCAGGCGAGGCCCGAATGGATGCCCACCGCGGCGTAGAGATCGGGATAGGTGGCGCCCATGATCGCGGCCGCCGCGCCGCCGGCGGACAGGCCCGCGACATAGACCCGGTCCGCATCGACTGCATGTTCGCGCAGGATCTGGCGCGTGACCTCGGCGATCAGGTGCGGCTCGCCGAGATCGCGGATCTGGTCGCCGACCTTGAACCAGTTCCAGCACTTGTTGGGATTCGCCGACTTGGGCTGCTCGGGATAGGCAACGAGGAAGCGCCGCTTGTCGGCGAGCTGGTTCATGCGCGTGCCGGTCGCGAAGTCGTCGGGCGACTGCGTACAGCCGTGCAGCATCACGATCAGCGGCAGGGGCCGCCCGTCATGGCCGGCCGGAACGTACAGCTTGAAGCGCCGTCCCGCGCTGCCCGCTACGGCGTGATAGTCGAAGGACGAAGGCCTGTCGCTGCCCTGGGTCGAGGGAGAGTCCCCGCTCGGACCTTCCTTGAGCGCACGCATCGCTTCGACGAGCTTGCCGTCCCGTGCCAGTCGCAGGACTTCGATCACGTCGGTCCGGGATAACAACATGCGGGTACTCTTTCTGTACGCTTGGCAGAGGACTATTCGAAGCGCGCCGGTTCGTCCAACCGGAATCGCCGACGCGGCCGCCACCGCCTGCTGTTACGCATCCGATCCGTTCGGGTTCCGCGCGGTCGATGCAACGCTTCGTCGCGCCAGCAGTTGACGGCGATTGCGTTAAGGTTCGGGAGGTGGACGTGCGCGTTTCTTCGGCAGCCGTACTTGCAACTGTCATCGTGGTGACTTCGACGGCCGCCTTGGCGGAATCGTGGCGGGCCAAGCCGGTTCTCGAATCGCGGTCACCGCTGTTGTGTCGTCAGGCAGACGTCTCGAAGCTGTACTTCGCGTTCGCCGACATCGGGACCGATCTATCGGTCAAGGCCGGTGAAGGCGATCCGTTCCTTGTGCCGGTCTCGGCCGACGGATCTGTCTCGCGGACCATCTCGATCCCGGTGGGACGACGCACATTCACTGTCGACCTCACCGGCAATGCCAAGGGGCGCGACCTGCAGGTCTACAATCGAGACTATGCCTGCCTCTTCAAGCTCGAGCCGCTGCCCTGATTCCGGTCAGCAGAGTGGCAGCTTCGGTTTGTGAGGCTTCGCGACGGGTGTGATGCCCATGGCGGCCTTCTCGGCGCGAAGCGCCTTGCGGCGCGCTTTCTCCTCTGCGGTCAGCTGTCGCTTGGGCTTCGATGCCTGACGGCAGGTTGGCGCGGGTGTCGCCGTGCCGGCCGGGCCGGGCGTCACTGCACCCGACTGACCGGGGGAGCCCGAATCCGTAGTCGGCGCACCGTCGTTGGCCGCCATTGCCGAGCTGCTGGCCGCCATCAGGAGCAGAGCGCAGAGCATGTGCTTGTAGGACATGGTCACCCTATTGATGTGAGGACTCTACAGGACGCGGCCATTGCGTCCATTCGGTGCCGGCCAGCGGGCACGCCCGGGGCGGCGGCTGCGGCAAACACACCCTCGGTATTTGTAATTGCGATGCATTCGCACATCAAATATCGTCCCGGCGTGCCGTCCGAAACCACAACTCTCTACGTCGAGCATCGACGCTCGCTGGTCGACTATGCGACCGGTATCGTGGGGTCGCGCACCCAGGCCGAGGAGCTGGTGCAGGAAGCCTGGCTGCGCTTCGACGAGGCGGCACGCCAGCGCTTCCTGGACGAGCCATTGGGCTATCTCTACCGGATCGTCCGCAATCTGGCGCTCGACGGCCGGCGTCGCACCGTGCGCGAGACAGAGGCCCTGGCCAATGGCGTCGCCGAGGCCGTCACGGCGCCGGGCGTGGCTGCGACGCCGGAGATGCTGACGCTCTACCGCGACGAACTTCGCCTCCTCGAAGAAGCGCTGGCCGAGCTGCCGGAGCGCACCCGCCGTGCCTTCGAGATGCATCGGCTGGAGGGCCGCAAGCTTCGCGAGATTGCCGAGCGTCTCGGCATATCCCTGCCACTCGCTCACAAGCTGGTGTCGGACGCGATCGCGCACAGCAAGAAGCGGTTGGGCTGGAAATAATTCCGCCGCTTCGCATAAATCCTTAGAAAACCGGGCCTACCGGGCGTTGGCAGTATGCGGGGCGGGTCTCCGTATGAGGAGGGGATGGAGCGCGTGACCGATGCCGACGCCGAACGGGCCTCGAACGAAGCCACCGACTGGCTGATCCTCCTGCAGGAGGAGCCGGAAGACGCCGAACTGCGTCGCCGCTTCGAGGAATGGCTGAGGGCCCGGCCTGAAAACGAATCCGCCTGGGTCTCGACGCGTCGCTTCTCCGAAATGGCCGCCCTGCTGCCGGCCGCCCGCGCGGCCGGCGCCGCCGCGACGATGATGCGAGCCGGGGGGCAGGACCTGCCAATCAAGCCGCGGACAGCCGCTCGCCGCTGGGCGGTGCCCGCGATGGCTCTCGCCGCCGCGGCCTGTCTCGCCTTGTGGGCGGGCCCCGCTATGCTCCTGCAACTGCGCGCCGATCATGTGACCGGTACAGCCGAGCTGCGCCAGATCGACCTGCCCGACGGGAGCCGCGTGACCCTGGCGCCGGCCAGCGCCATCGCCGTCGCCATCGTCGACGACCAGCCGGGGCGGCGCGTTCAGCTCCTCTCGGGCGAGGCCTTCTTTCAGGTGCGACCCGATCCCGCGCGGCCCTTCCGGGTGACGGCGCGGGACGTGGAGGCGACTGTGTTGGGTACGCGCTTCGACGTGCAGCTCGGCAGCGACGATGTCGCCGTGTCTGTGGAGGAGGGGATCGTCGCCGTTGCGGCAGCCGGTGCGCCCATCGAGACTGCCTCCAGGCTGGTCGCCGGCCAATTCGTGCGTGTCACGAACAAGGGTAAGACGACGCGTGGGAGCGAACCGCCGGAACTGGTCGCGGCCTGGCGCCAGGGCCAGCTCTATGCACAGGAGACCCGGCTGGGCGATGCGATCGATCAGCTGCGTCGCTACTTCGGCGGGACGATCGTGCTGACCGACAACCGGCTCGCGGATCGACGCATCACCGGGGCCTACAATCTGGCCGATCCCGAGGATGCATTGCGCGGCATGGCGCGCGTGCATGGTGCCAAGGTGCGCCGGGTGACGCCGTGGCTGCTGGTCGTCTCCGCGTCGTGAGCATCGTTCGTTCGCTCGAACGATTTTCTTAGAAAAGTCCGCGAGCCGCTCGTTGCCCCAGTGAAGGAACCGATGCGTTGCCCTCCGTCGCTTGCGATGGGCAGCGTCCGGCGTTCCTGCTCTGCGGGGAGATGATGCAGCGATGGACAAGCGTTTGAGCTCTCTGGGCGTCACGGCAGTGCTGGGTACGTCCGCGATCACGATGGCACTGGCAGCGGGCGCGGCACCGGCCGTCGCTCAGCCGCCCGACGTGCAGACCGTCCAGGCGCCGGCGCAACGCAGCTTCAACATCGGACCGCAATCGCTGGCCAGCGCCTTGCCGCTGTTCGGCCAGCAGTCCGGCCGCCAGATTTCGGCCGATGCCGCTCTGGTGCGAGGCCTATCGACCCCGGGTGTGCAGGGCACGATGAGCGTCGATGAGGCGCTGCAGCGTCTCCTTGCGGGCACGGGCCTCACCTATAGCCTGGCGGGCGGCACGACCATCGCGCTCCAGCGCATGGGCCAGGCGCCGCTCGATCCATCGACGATGCAACTCGATCCGGTACAGGTGCAGGGCGTTTTCCCGGTGCCGTCGCAGGCTATGATCGACAACATCCCGCCGCCCTATGTCGGCGGGCAGGTCGCGACCGGCGGTCAGCTCGGTCTCCTGGGCAATCGCTCCGTGATGGAAACGCCGTTCAACCAGACCAGCTATACGGCCCAGAAGGCGCAGGACCAGCAGGCGCAGACGATCCGTGACGTGCTGGTCGATGATCCGTCGGTACGCATCATCCGGCCAACCGGTAACAACGGCGCGCAGAACATGATGATCCGCGGTTTCACGGTCGAGGGTACCGACATCGCGTATGGCGGGCTCTACGGACTGCTGCCTTCCTATTCGATCGGCGTCGAACTGGCCGAACGCATCGAGGTGTTGAAGGGGCCGAGCGCAATGCTGAACGGGATGCCGCCCACCGGCGCGATCGGCGGTACGATCAACGTCGTACCGAAGCGCGCGCATGACGAGCCGATGAACCGCGTGACGGCCGCCTACAGTTCGGCCGCGCAGTTCGGAGGGGCCGTCGATATCGGCCGCCGCTTCGGCACCGACAAGGAGCTGGGCGTCCGCCTGAACGGCGTCTATCGCGCCGGTCAGACGCCGGTCATGTGGAATGCCGAGGAGCTGGGACTGGGCACGATCGGGCTCGACTATCGCGGCAACGGTTTCCGCGTCTCCTTCGATGGCGGCTATCAATCCCAGTACATCAGCGGCGGCGTCGGCTATGTGAGCTTGGCGGCCGGCGCGCCGGTGCCCGGCGTGCCCGACCTCAACAGCAACTTCATCCTGCCCTGGACCAAAACCTATTCGCAGGACCTGTTCGGCGCGCTGCGCGCCGAGGTCGATGTCTGGCCCGGAGTGACGCTCTACGGCGCCATCGGTGCGCACGACAATCGCTGGAACTCGCTGTGGTCGGGAGATCCCATCGTCTCGAGTCTGACCGGCGCCAGTACCCAGACGCCCTACTCGAACACCTCCTACGAAACCAAGTGGACGAGCGAGATCGGCCTGCGCGGCGAGGCGGAGACGGGGCCGGTCGGACACAGCTTCGCCATCAGTGCCGTGCGTTACCAGCAGGTGTTCGGCTTCGGCCGCGGCATCGGCACCGCCTATGCCTCGAATATCTACACGCCGAACGTCATCGCGCGCCCCAACATCACCACCCAGTCGCCGCGCAAGTCGAGCACGCTGCAGCTCAACAGCTTCGCCATCGCCGACACGCTGTCGTTCGCGCAGAAGCGCGTGCAGCTCACGGTCGGCGCGCGCTACCAGCAGATCATGGGCGAGAATTTCAATCTGGCGAACGGTGCTCTCACGTCCGCCTATCTGCAGGACGCGATCAGCCCTTCGGTGGCGCTGGTCGTGCGCCCGTGGAAGGAGGTCTCGTTCTACGGCAATTTCATCCAGGGGCTTCAGCCGGGCACGGTCGTCGGGCCAACGTTCGCGAACGCCGGCGAGGTATTCTCGCCTTTCCTGTCGACGCAGTTCGAGGTTGGCACCAAGATCGACTGGGGCAAGTTCACCACGACGCTCAGCGCCTTCCAGATCAGCCAGCCCAGCTCCATCGCCAACGCCGCGACCAATACGCTCACGGAGAACGGTCTGCAGCGCAATCGTGGCATCGAACTCAACGTGTTCGGAACGCCGACCGAGGGCGTGCGGCTGCTGGGCGGCGCGATGTTGCAGGAAGCGATCCTCGTCAGCACGGCGGGGGGCGTGAACGACGGCTGGCAGGCCGCCGGCGCGCCCAACCTGCAGGTCAATCTGGCCGGCGAATGGGACACACCGTTCGTGCGCGGGCTGACGCTCGACGGCAGGGTGATCTACACCGGCACGCAGTATGTCGGGCTGACCAATCCTCGACAGAGCATTCCCGACTGGGTGCGCTTCGACGTCGGCGCGCGCTACGTCATCGCTGACGCCAAGAGTCTCATGGGCAAGCCGGTGGCAATCCGCTTCAACGTCGAGAACCTTCTCGATACCAACTACTGGTCGATGGTCTCGTTCAACACCCGGCTCAACGTCGGCACGCCGCGCACCTTTCGTCTGGCCCTGACGGCGGACTTCTAGAGCCGCTGCGCGCTCGCCGACATGGGCACGGGCTTTCGCGCCTCGATGGACTGGGTCCACACCTGGGCCGGTGTGGTGCTGGGTGGGTTGCTGTTCGCCATCTTCTGGATGGGAACGCTGTCTGTGTTCGATCGCGAGATCGATCGCTGGATGGCACCGATGACGCGGCTTGCGCCGGCCGGCGGCGCCGTCGCGGTGGAGGCGCTGCGGCCGTCCTACGAGGCGGCCGCCGCGGCCGGCGCGAGCTCCTGGTTCGCGCAGCTTCCCACGGAACGCGCGCCGGTGCTGCAGGTCACGTGGCGCGAGGGCACGCGCCAGCTTGTCCGCCTGTTCGATCCCGTCACCGGCGCCGCGCTGCCCGATCCCGGAACGTGGGCAGGCACGGGCTTCCTCTATCCCTTCCACTACATGCTGCACGTGCGGCTCGGGTACTGGATCGTCGGGGTGGCGGGGATGGCCATGCTGCTGCTCTGCGTCTCAGGCGTGGCGATCCATCGCAAGATCTTTGCCGACTTCTTCACCTTCCGGGCCGGCAGGCAGCCGCGCCGCCTGCTGCTCGACCTGCACAACGTGACCGGCGTGTTGGGTTTGCCGTTCCATTTCATGATTACCCTGTCCGGTGTGGTGATCTTCTATGCGGTGTATTTCCCCGGCACGGTCCAGGTCGCCTACGGCGACGAGGCGCGGGCCTTCGCGCGCGAGGCCTACGGAACCTACGACAGGCCGAAGCTCGGCCGTCCCGGCGCGCTCGCACCGCTCGAGGGCATGGCGGCCGAAGCGAGCCGCCTCTGGGACGGCGAGACGCCGCGGTATCTCTTCGTCCGCGACCCCGGCGATGCCGCGACCGTCGTGCAAGTGGCGCGCCACGGCGAGGATCGCGTCTCGGGCAGCCAGGACATCGCCTACTTCGACGCGGCGACCGGTGCGTTGCTGCATCAGCGCCTTGCGCCACGGCCGGTCCTGTCCGCCCAACGCTTCATCGCCGGGCTTCACCTGATCCAGTTTCGCCACTGGACCTTGCGGTGGGTCTATTTCGTCCTCGGCCTGGCCGGCTGCGCAATGATCGCCACCGGCTACCTGTTCTGGCTGGAATCGCGGAAGAAGAAGGACGGCCGCCTGGGGCGACGTGGCGTGCGCCTCGTCGAGGTCCTTGCAGTGGGCTCGGTGAGTGGCATCGTCATCGCCACGCTCGCTTTCTTCGTGGCCAACCGGCTGCTGCCGCTGGAGACGGTCTTCCTCGGCGAGGACCGCGCCCGGCTCGAGATGTGGGCCTTTTACCTGGTCTGGCTCGCGGGCTTCGCCCATGCCGCGCTGCGGCCGCACCGTGCCTGGATCGAACAGTGTGGGGCGATCGCCGTCCTCGCACTCGTCGCGGTGCTGCTCAACTGGATCACCACCGGCGACCACCTCGTCCGCAGTCTTGCGAACCCTCATCTTTGGGGTGTCGCCGGCATGGACCTGCTGCTCATGAGCAGCGCAGCACTAGCGGCGTGGGCGTATAGCGGCCTCGCGCGACGGCCGCGTGCAACTTCGCTCCTCCCGGGCCGTTGACCCCCTTGCGCATCGGGAGGAAGTTGGAGTTCATGAGCAGCCTGCAGGACGCCACCAGGGTCGCTGCCGCCTTGCGCGGTCAGAGAAAGTACCGCGAAGCCATCGATCTGATCGAGAAAGCGCTGGCTGCCGCCCCGCCCGAGGACTTCGCCCGCCTCGACGCCAACCGCGAGGGGCTGCGCGCTGCCGAGGAAGCGGGCCTGCACGACGTCGCGAAGCGCTTCGCCGATGCCATCTCTCTAAGGGACACCGAGGGCGATCCCGAGGACTGAGGCCCGCCGTTGATCATCCGCACGCCGAGGTGAGCGCCACCGGCGAGCCGGTGACCAGCAGGGCCAATGCGCCTGCGAGCGTCGTAGCCAAAGTCACACGCTTCTCGAAGTCGGACGATGCCGCGCGTACTAGCCGCAATAGTGCAAAGCTTGCCGCCACGAGCAGCAGCCAGGTCGTGACAAGGATTGCGCGCAGCATCGTGGTCCATGCGAAGGCGACCTCGTCCCAGCCATGGACGCAGCCCGTTCCCTGCAGCGCGTAGAGCAGCGAGAAGCCGAAGGCCCAGAGGATGAGGCCCGCGCTGATACGCCAGAGCATCCTCACGACATCACCGACGGGGCGAGGAGACAGGCGAGCACGATCGCGAGTGTCGCGGCCGAATAATCGCTGAACAGGCGGGCTACCCGGAGCTCCAGCGTGCGCCGGGGCGAGACCTGGCCCGCTGCGATGCGCGCGCACCCGAAGGCCTGGCACAGCAGGGCGATTGTTGCGTGGAGCAGCGCGTAGGCGAGCAGCGCCCAGCTACAGGCGGCGTAGGCGTGTTCCTGCGGCGCGGGCAACGCCGTGACGCCGAGGGTTGCCAGGGCGAGGACCGTAACGAGTTGCGCTGCAACGCCGGCAAGGGCGATGCGCCGCGCCGGCCCGAAGAGACCTTTGGCGCCATCGGCCAGGCAGCGACGAGCGAGCAGGCTGCCTGCCGCTGCCGATACCGCCGCGAGGACACCTGACATGAGGCCGCCCTCGATGCGCTCGGGCGGTGGCCAGTTCGGGGCGATGACCCAGAGGAAGGCGTAGCCGAAAAGCAGCGAGGCGAGCGCGGTGCCGTCGGCCACCAGCAGAAACGTGCTACCCCACCAGCCGGGCGGCCCGGCGGCCTCGCGATGCATCGGCGCCGTCTCGCCCCGGCCGATGGGCAGCGGGCCGATATCCTGATTCCAGTCGAGCACCCAGGCCCAGCGCAGGCCAAGCGCCACAACGCCGGCGACTGGCACCAGTGACAGCCAGTACTGGCCCGCCAGCAGGCAGAGGAAGAAGCATCCCGTCACGATGGCCGTGACGATCGGCAGGCGCGTGTTGCCGGGCAGGACGACCACATGATCGATTGCGCCGGTCGTGGTCTCCACCGCCATCGTCTCGCGCCAGCCGTGCCGTGGCTCGCCGAGATAGCCTTCGCCGCGCGCCAGCGACGTCGCGAGAGCGGGAGAACTCGCCAGTGGCTCGCGATCCGAGACGGTGGGAAGGCTGGCGATGTTGTAGGCCGGCGTGGGGATCGGCATCGCCCATTCGAGTGTGCCCGCGGTCCACGGATTGCGGCGGCGGCGACGCGCGTAATGGACGTGCAGGGCGACATCGATGGCGAACAGGGCGAAGCCGAAGGCCATGACGAAGCTCCCGACCGAGGAGACGAGGTTGAGCAGCGTCCATCCGGCTTCCTCAGGGTAGGCGTGCACCCTGCGCCGCATGCCCAGCAGGCCGGTCAGATGCATCATGAAGAAAGTCACGTTGAAGCCGACAAAAATCAGCCAGAACGACGCCTTGCCCAGCAACTCGTCGCGCGTGTGGCCGGTGAAGTGCGGCAGCCAGTAATAGGCCCCGGCCATCATCGGGAAGACGAAGCCGCCGATCAGCACATAGTGCAGATGAGCCACCACGAAGTGCGTGTCGTGCGCCTGCAGGTCGAAGGGCACCATCGCCAGCATCACGCCGGTCATGCCGCCGATCACGAAGATCACGAAAAAGCCCAGCAGGTAGAGCATGGGAAGCTTGAGCTCGGGCCGGCCGTTCCACAGGGTGCCGATCCAGGCAAAGACTTGCACCGCCGTCGGCAGCGCCACCAGCGCCGAGGCGGCCGAGAAGAAGCCCAGCGCCATGTGCGGGATGCCGGTGGCGAACATGTGATGCACCCACAGGCCGAAGCTGAGGAACGCGAGCGACAGCAGCGCCGCCACGATCCAGCCGTAGCCCAGGAGGCGGGTGCGGGCGAGGACGGGCAGTACCGTCGAGATCACCCCGGCGGCGGGCAGGAAGATGATGTAGACCTCGGGATGGCCGAACAGCCAGAACAGGTGCTGCCAGAGCAGCGGACTGCCGCCGCGCGCCGGATCGAAGAACGGCCAGTCGAACGCGCGTTCCACCTCGAGCAGGATCGAGCCCAGGATGAGCGGCGGGAAGGCCACGATCATCATCAGCGCCGTGATCAGCAGATACCAGGCGAACAGCGGCATGCGATCCAGCCGCATGCCCGGCGCGCGCAGCTTCAGCACCGAGACGGTGATCTCGATGGCGGCCGAGATCGCCGAGATTTCGACGAAGGTGATGCCCAGCAGCCAGACATCGGCGTTGATGCCCGGCGTATAGGCCTTGGAAGAGAGCGGCGTGTACATGAACCAGCCGCCGTCGGGCGCCACGCCGAAGACCATCGAGGCGATCAGGATCGTGCCGCCGAACAGATAGCACCACCAGCCATAGGCGGAGAGGCGGGGGAAGGCCATGTCGCGGCTGCCCAGCAGCTTCGGCAGCATGTAGAGCGCCAGCCCCTCGAACATCGGGATGGCGAACAGGAACATCATGATGCTGCCGTGCATCGTGAACAGCTGGTTGTAGATGTCGGGCCCGACGAAGGCGCTGCCGGGAGTCGCGAGCTGCGCACGGATCATCATCGCCAGCACGCCACCGATGGCGAAGAAGGCGAAAGCGGCGATCACGAAGCGCTTGCCGATGTCGGAATGGTTGACCGACACCACCGTGCCTCGCCAGCCCTTCGGGGCGCCCCAGATGGCCTCGAGAACGCGGTGGCGTCGCAGCGCGTTCATCGCGTCTCTCCGCGCTGGAACGCGGCCCAGCCAACCTCGTCGTGAGCGATCACGCGGAACAGATGGCCGGAATGGCCGCTGCCGCAGAACTCCGCGCACTGGCCTTCGTAGACGCCTGGCTCTGCGGCCTGCAGACGAAGCACGTTCAAGTGCCCGGGTATGGCGTCCATCTTGCCGGCGAGCCGCGGCACCCAGAAACTGTGGATCACGTCGACGGCGGCGATGCGCAGCACGACCGGCCGGCCGGCGGGCATGTGCATCTCGTTGTGCGTCACCTGCGTCGCGTCGCCGACGCGATGGCTGAACTCCCACGACCATTGCCGACCGGTCGCTTCGATGACGACCGTGCTGGAGACGCCGGGGGCGATGATGCGTTCGCCCAGCATCAGCGCATAGCCCACCAGTGCCAGCAGCACGACGATCGGCATGGCGACGCCCAGCCCGCCGATCCACAGTGTCGCGCCGGTGCGGCCCTCGCGCCCGCGCCGCAGGAAGGCGAGCAGCAGCAGCAAGAAGACCAGCAGGCTGAGAGCCGTCGCGCCGGCCAGCATCGCCCACCAGAAGTTGGCCACGCGTGCTGCCGCGGGGCCGGCCGCATCGAGCGTCGACAGCGGCCCGGAACAACCGCCGACAGCCATCGTTACCAGCGATGCACTCAGTGGATGGAGGAGGGCTCGATGGCTATTGATTCCGAAGAGTCCCCGCCGCGCGAGGCAGGGGTGCGGGTCGATCCGATCGAGGCGCAGTCCCATTTCCACCGCACCGAATCGCGCATCGCCGTCGCCGGGCATCCGATCCACGCCATGTTGGTCGCCTTTCCCATTGCACTGACCATGTGCACCCTTGGCGCGGACGGTTTCTTCTGGTGGACGGGCGACGCCTTCTGGGCCCGGGCCGCCCTGTGGGCCAGCGGCATGGCCTTCCTGCTGGGCGTTGCGGCCGGGGTCGCGGGCACGGTCGAACTGCTGCTGGTGCCGGGTATCCGCGCCCGCTCCGCGAGCTGGACCCACTTCGTGCTGGCGGTGATGCTGCTCTCGATTCTCGGCGCCAATTGGGGCTACCGGCTCGGCGGCTATGAGCAGGCCGTGCTGCCGTGGGGCGTGCTGCTGTCGCTGTTCGCGGCTGGCTTCACCGGCATCACCGGCTGGCATGGTGGCAAGCTGGTGTTCGACTACCATCTCGGCACCTCGTCCACCGGCAAGCGCTGACCCTGCGGCTTGAGCAGCCAGGTGGGCGCGATCCCCTCGTCGACCCACGGCTTCCCGAGCACCAGGACGAGGATCACCAGCATCGTGAGGCCCGACACGAGGAGCAGCGGCGCCGGATGCGGCACCGTGTAGTCACCCTGCCGTTCGCCGACCTGCAGGGTGATGTGGCCGAGCCACGCGTGGGCGAGCACCAGCAGGCCGACCAGAGCCAGCTTGACGAACATCCACGGCACGAACACGTCGCGCAGGAAGATCAGCGCCGTGCCCAGCGTGATCGCCATCACCGCGGCGGGTGTCACGACGCCGACATAGGCCACGTGCGTCACCAGCCGGCGCCGCGAGTAACGGTGCTGGTCGTCCGAGGGGGCATGGCGCGCGAGCAAGAGCGGCAAGCCGACGAGGCCGGCGCACCAGATGGAGAGCGCAGCAATGTGGAGGAACTTCAGCGCAGCGATCATGCGGTGCCGGCGGCCCGCAGCCAGACGCGCCGTGCGATCAGCGCCGTTGCCAGCGCATAGGGGATCACGCCGGGTACCCACATCACGAGGCCCGCGAGCTGCTGGTCGGCAACCTGCTCGAGTCCCCAGGGTAGCGTCGATGCGGCATGGCTGGCATAGAGCGGCGCGCGGGCGAAGGTGAGCAGCGCACCCAGCATGCCCATCTGCGCCATCGCGAGGATCGCAGCCATCGAGGCGGTCACCGGCGGCGCAGAGAACAGAGCGCGCCAGAACCAGGCGGCCGTTCCGAGCAGGCTGAGCTGCATCAGCCAATAGACCGGCGTGTCGCCCAGCGCCCGGTCGTAGAGGGTCGGCAGATGCCAGACCCAGAGCGTCGCTGTCGAGACGCCGAAGGAGATGCCGAGATGGCGCGATCCGCGCGCGGGAAGCGCGAGCGCCGCGAGTGGGGCAGCGATGGCGACCAGCAGCACGTGATGCACCGCGCGGGCGGAGAAAAGTGCAACGCCCAGCGCACAGAGCGGCGACACGAACGCGACAGCGAGCACGGCGACGGCGGCCAGTGCGGCGCGCGGATGAGCAGACCGAAACGCCAGCGCGGCCGCGATCGTGAGTGCGACCAGCAGCAGCGGGTCGAAGTTCCAGCGGCCGAGCCAGTCATAGGGATTGGGAGGGGCGCCGCAGTAACTGGTCATGCTCATGCGCCGCCATGCGCCATGGAGAAACGGGACTTCACACGCAACGCAATCAGAGTGGTCGAGTTCCCGACCAAGTCGTGACGCCCACCCTTACGGAGAGCCGGGCTTGAGCGCGTCATGCCCATAGGCCAGCGAAAGGGCGAGCAGGGAGCCGCCCACGATGTTGCCTGCGGTGCTGAAGGCCAGGTTGAGGAGCCCCGCCGACCCGTCGACACCATCGGCCACGCCGCTCAGCCATCCCATCGGGATGAGCGACATGTTGGCGACCGAGTGTTCGAGGCCGGCCGCGACGAACAGCGTGATCGGGCCGACGATGGCCAGGATCCGGGCGGGCAGCGAGACGGCGTTCATCGACATCCACACCGCGAGGCAGACCAGGGCATTGGCAAGGATACCCGAGCAGAAGACGGTCATCGGCGCCTTGGCGAGCTTGTCCCCGGCGACGCTTCGTGCAGCTTCGCCCACGCTTCCGTCCAGGCCGCCGGCGCCCGCGAAGAGCAGCGCGACCGCGACGCTGCCCGCGAGATTGCCGACCCACACGACGCACCAGGCGGCGATCATTCGCGGGAGGCCGAGCGCGCCGGTGACGGCCGGCAGCACCATCATCGTATTGCCGGTGAAGAGTTCGGCGCCGGCCACCATCACGAGGACGAGCCCGACCGAGAAGGCCAGTCCCGAGAGGACCAGCACCGGTCCGGGTATCGGACCGTCGCCGATGCCCGACTGGACGACCAGGGAAATCACCGAGCCGAAGGCGATGAAGGTGCCGGCGAGAACGGCCAGCACCGCCATGCGCAGCCAGTCCTGCGTCGCCTTGGCGGCCAGCGTCTGGGGCGCCGCCCGGGCAATCGCCTCTCCGACGGGATCCTTGCCGAACTGGCGCATGACGTGCCCTAAGTGGCCTCTATACGCACGGGAACGGCCTTGCTGGCCGGCGTCTTCGACTTTCGGTCATGGTGCCGCAGCGCAACAAGCGGGTTCAGCTCGGGGAAGTAGCCCGCGATCGTGCCGTCGGGCAGGTCGAACGGCACGATCTTCAGCCCGTCGACCCGGCGGACATGGCCATCGTCGGCATCGCCCACCAGGGACACGCGCTGGCCGGCGACCAGTCCGGCCTGCTCGATGTCGGCGGCGTTCATCATCACCACGTCGCGCGTGCCTTCGATGCCGCGCAGCCTGTCGCTATAACCGTATACCGTGGTGTTGAACTGGTCGTTGGAGCGCAGCGTGATCAGGCGATATCGGCCGGGCGTATCCTCGACGTCGGTGGCGGCCAGCATCTGTGGCGCGGTGAACTGCGCGCGCCCTGACTCGGTCTTCCACTCCCGGTCCCGCGCCGAATTGCCGCGATAGAAACCGCCCGGTTCGAACATGCGCTCGTTCATGTCGTGGAACTGCTCGGGGTAGGTCTCGGCGATCAGGTCGCGCACGAGGGCGTAGTTCGCCGTCCAGTCGTCCCAGCGCAGCCGCGGGTTCGGCGCCAGGGTCGCCTTGGCCAGGCCGCCCACGATTGCGAGTTCGGACAGGAGATGTTCGCTGGCGGGCTCGCGATGGCCGAGCGAGGCGTGGATGTGGCTGAAACTGTCCTCGATCGTCACCGTCTGCGGCCCGCTTGCCTGCATGTCCTCCTCGCTGCGGCCGAGGCATGGCAGCAGGAAGGCATCGCGCCCGTTGAAGAGATGGCTGCGGTTCAGCTTGGTGGCGATCTGCACCGTGAGCGCCATCCGTTCCCAGGCGGGCTCGATCCGAGTCTGATCGGGAATGGCGCGCAGAAAGTTGCCGCCCAGGCCGATGAAGGCCTGAATATCGCCCGTCAGGAGTCCTTCGCAAACGTCGACGGTGTTCAGACCCTCGGTGCGCGGCGGGTCGAAGTCGAACATCTCGGCCAGCCTGTCCAGCGGCACCAGTTCCGGCTTCTCGGCGATGCCCACGGTCCGCTGGCCCTGGACATTGGAGTGGCCCCGTACAGGGCAGATGCCTGCGCCCTCGCGTCCGATATGGCCACGCATCAGCAATAGGTTCACCAGCATGGCGATGTTCTCGAAGCCGTGGACATGCTGCGTGAGGCCCATGCCATAGACGCCGATCACGCGCTCGGCCTCGACATAGACACGGCCCGCCTCCTCGATGTCGGCGCGGCTCAGGCCGGATTCGCGTTCGATCTCCTCCCAGGCGGTGGCGTCCGCCTTGGCTTGGAAAGTCTCGAAGCCGGTGCAGTGCCGCGCGATGAAGGCATGGTCGATCACGGTTCCGCCGCGCCGTTCGTCTTCCGCCAGCACGTACTTGCAGAGCCCCATGATGGCGGCGATGTCGCCGCCGGCCCGCGACTGGAGGTACTGGCAGCTGATCGGCGTCTCTTGCCCTGTCAGCATCTGCAGCGGCCGCTGCGGATTGATGAAGGCGGTGAGGCCCTTCTCCCGCAGGGGGTTGATGGTCACGACCTTGCAGCCGCGCTCGACTGCCTTCTGCAGAGGATGAAGAAAGCGCGGGCTGTTCGAGCCGGTGTTCTGGCCGAAAAAGAAGATCGCATCGCATTTTTCGAAATCGTCGAGCACGCAGGTGCCGACGGGCGAGCCGATCAGCTCGTTCAATGCCACCGACGTGGTCTCGTGGCACATGTTGGAACTGTCGGGCAGGTTGTTGTGGCCGTAGACCCGCGCGAACAGGGCGTAGAGATACGATGTTTCCAGCGAGGCACGACCTGAGGCGTAGAAGATAGTCTTCTCAGGCTCGCAGGCCTTCAAGGAGGCGCCAACGGCCTCGAAAGCGTCCTGCCAGGTACAGGGGAGATAGCGATCGCTGGCGGCATCGTAGCGCAGCGGATGGGTGAGGCGACCCCGCTGCTCCAGATCGTGGTCGGCCCAGCTCCGCAGCTCGCTTACCGTGTGACTGGCAAAGAAGTCGGGTGTGCAGCGTCGCGTGGTCAATTCCCACAAGGTCGCCTTCGCGCCATTCTCACAGAATTCGAAAGCATGGGGATGTTTGGGCTTGCCCCAGGCGCAGCTGACGCACATGAAGCCGCCGGTCTTGTTCTGCTGGCGCAGCGTATCGAGCGACCCGACGGCGGACAGCTCGCGCCGCATCGTTTCGGCGATGCCCCGCAACGAACCCCATCCGCCCACCGGGCCCTCGTATTCGCTGTAGTCCGGCTGCTCCGTCATGATCCCTACCTTGAATTGCACTCGATCTGCAATGCGGCGCATGCGTGAAGGTTGCGTCGAGCGGAATATCAAGATCGAGAGCAACCAAAGCGCGGCGGGAGCCTTCCCCGGGAACCGCCAACAGACAGGAGGCACTCATGAACAAGTTCTTGCTCACCACCGCCGTGCTCGCGGGATTCGCCGGGTCCGCCGTCGCGCAGACGACGCCTGGCGCTTCGGGCTCTCCGGCCGGGACCGCGCCGGCCACCACCGGCACCCAGCCAGCCAGCCCGGGCAACACGTCCACCAACCCAGGCATGCAGCCCGGCAACGCCGGCAACCAGACCGGCAAGCCGGGTATTCAGCGCGTCGAAGGCGCATCGACGGTGATGACGATGTACACCGCGAATCCCGCTGACGTCCGCGCCTCGAAGCTGATGGGCACCAACGTCTACAATCTGAAGGACGAGAACATCGGGGAGGTGAGCGACCTCGTCATCGACAACGGCAAAACGATCAAGGCGGTCGTCGTGAGCGTCGGCGGCTTCCTTGGCATGGGAGAGCGCAACGTCGCGATCTCGCCGGCCTCCGTCGTGTTGAACGAGCAACGCGACGGATCCTTCCGTCTCGTCGTCAATACCACCAAGGACGACCTGAAGAACGCCGCGCCGTTCGACTTCGCAGACGTCGACAAGGCCGGTCCGGATGCCGGCAAGGCCGGTGCCACCTCGACCAAGATGAACTAGCGACCGGGCGGAGCGCGGCGGCTTCGCTGCGCTCCGCACCATCGCCGGCCTGGAGGATTTCCATGCTCAAATGGGCGCTCATCTTTTTCCTGGTGTCCGTGGTTGCGGGCATCTTCGGATTCACGAACATCGCGGCCGGCACGGCGACCATCGCCAAGTGGCTGTTCATCGCGGCCATCGTCATCTTCGCCATATTCCTGGTTCTGGCACTTCTGGCCGGAGAAGTGGTTTTCTGATCCTGGTGCGGATCGGCAATGGAGCCGTCCATGCTGTTCTCGGGCTGGGCCGACATGGGGCGCATCGTCGTGGTCGGCGTGCTCGCGTACACGGCGTTGCTGTTGTTCGTCCGAATCTCCGGCAAGAGGACGCTTTCGAAGCTCAATGCGTTCGACTTCGTGATAACGGTTGCGCTCGGCTCGACCCTATCGTCGGTCGTGCTCGACAATACGGTGAGCCTCGCCGAGGGCGTGCTCGCGATCGGACTGTTGATTCTTCTGCAATACGGTATCAGTTGGAGCACCGTGCGGTGGGGTCCCGTCGAGCGGGTCGTCACGTCGCGCCCCGTTCTCGTGGTGCATCGCGGCGCGTTCCTCACACGGGCGATGCGCGAGGAGCGTGTCATGGAAGCCGATGTGCGCGCCGCCATCCGCGCCAGCGGAAAGAGCGATCTTCGTGATATCGTTGCCGTCGTGCTGGAGAATGACGGTTCCTTGAGCGTCATCAGCGAGGGATCGAGCGACGGTCTCGGTCCGGACGGCTGAGACGCTGACCGACGAACATGGAAGCAATGACTGACATCTGGGGCAATGCACTACTGATCGCGGCAGCTGGCGCGGCGCTGATCCTCGCCGCCGCCTTCGGGCGCATGCTTGGCGAAACGGCGGCGGGCCGTAAGCTGCTCCGCTGGTCTCCGTTGGCGGTGGCGGCCATCGCCGTCACCTACCTGGGCGTGGCACTCGTTCTAACTCCGACCGCTCGTCCCGAGTCGTGCATGTATAGCAGCGAGCACCCCTCGGACTGCCGGCAGGTCGTCCGCTCCTCCTCGCTCTAGGGAGCGAAGAGGCGGCGCGCCGTGACGGCGACCGCCGAGCCCTGCACAATCACCGAGAACATCACGACGACGTAGGTCGCCAAGACGATCACATGTTTCTCCAGCCCCTCAGGCAGGGCGAGAGCAAGGGCGATCGATATGCCGCCGCG
This sequence comes from uncultured Reyranella sp., assembly GCA_964588065.1. Taxonomy (GTDB): domain Bacteria; phylum Pseudomonadota; class Alphaproteobacteria; order Reyranellales; family Reyranellaceae; genus Reyranella. The sequence goes on along the minus strand of CAZPOS010000034.1, from coordinate 5,824 downwards.
CACACCGCCGACCACCAGAATTGAATAGGAGCCGGGCGGCAGGCCCGCCCCGTGTCTCAACGCCAGCATCGGGGCGCCGACCGAGAGCGCTCTGGCGGCGAGGGTCACCGGAATGGCGGCCACCCCGACGAGCAGCAGCCGCCAGTCTTCGAGGATGACGACGACCTCGACGCCGATGAGCAGGAAAAGCACGGCGTTCAGTGTCTCGTCGATCAGCGACCAGAACTTGGTGACGTGATCGCGCGTATTGTCGCTCATGGCGAGCCGCCGGCCGTGATTGCCGATGATGAGTCCGGCGACTGCCATGGCGATGGGGCCGTTGACACCGAAACTGTGAGCGAGCGCATAGCCCCCCATGACCAGGGCAAGGGTGATCAGTACCTCGAGGTTGTGGTCGTCAATGGAGCGCAATGCGAAGAATGCGGCCCAGCCGGCTGCGAATCCAAGCACGCCGCCGCCGAGCGCCTCGACCGCTAACAACCGGCCGGCACCCGCCGCGCTGACCTCCTCGGCGCCGGTGGCCATGCCCAGAAGCAGGGTGAAGACGACGATGCCGACGCCGTCGTTGAACAGGCTTTCGCCGGCCACTGTCGCTTCCAGGGAAGGCGGCACCTTCGCCGACTTCAGAATGCCGAGGACCGCGACTGGATCGGTCGGGCTGATCAACGCCCCGAACACCAGGCACCAGATCAACGGCAGCGGTATGCCGGAAAGTTGGAGCGCCAGCCATGCTGCGCCGCCGATGAGGCCGGTCGACAGTATCACGCCGGAAATCGTGATGAGCCCGATCGCCCAGGCCGACCGCCGCAATGTCTGCAGGTCGATGTGTAGCGCACCGGCGAACAGGAGGAACGACAGAAGCCCGTCCATCACCGTCGCATGGAAGTCGATCGCCCGGATGCTCTCGACCAGTGCACGCGCCATGGCGAGGCCAGGCCACAGCGCATTTACGGCGACGAGCGCCAGCGAGGCCAGCCCTCCCATGAGGGTGAGCCCGGTCGTCTGGCGCAGTCCGATGAAGCGATGATTGACGTACCCGAAGAGCGCGGCGCAGACGACGATCGCTGCCGCGAGATCGAGAGGCCCGAGCGCGGTCATTCGACGTCGCTCAAGCGTTGCCGTACGGACCGGCGCACCGCCAGGAGCTTCGGGCAGTCCTTTGCCGCTGCGGCGGCGATCACCCTGTCGAGCGCCGCCGCGAGAGCCTTCAGCACATCGGAATCGGAGCCGGCGTAGAGGCCGACGGCGTGCAGCGCACCGGCCGCGAGCGGGTCGAAGGGTACCGGCTCGGCGACGATGCGCAGCCGGCTCTCTTCGTCATGACGCCGGCTCGAAGGCGGGTGCCGCTCGGCCAGCCGGGCGAGTGCCTCGCGTAACCGGTCTATGCAGTAGAGCGCGGTGGTGGGGTCGTTGATGCCGGGAGAGAGGGCACGCTGGGCGATCTCCACGATCCGCCGAATCGAGAAGTCGAGATCCTGAAGGGGAGTGCGTTCGATCCCGATGATGAGACTGCCCCGCAACGCGTCGACCTTGTCTTCGGAAAGTTCTGTCGCCGCGATGACGCGCAACAGCGGATCGCGCTCGGTCACGAAGGCGCCGGGCCTTGCTACGACCTCGACGACCACATCCTGTTCCGTGGCCAGGCGAAGCAGAGCGCCATTGTCGATGGATTGGACGTAGCCGCTGGTGGTGGCCTGAATGATGTTGCCCTGACCGAAGTCCGGCAGCTCGCCTTGCGCCTCCGGCTCCTCGTGACCGAGGTTCCCCGGGAACAGGCGGTCGATCGTGGCCGCCGTCTCCTGCGCGAGCGATGCCAGCAGCGTCTCGATCCGGATCGAGGTTGCCGTGTGGTGAATGAAGTAGATCAGCACCGCGAGCCCGGCGACGGCCAGCACGACTCCGATGGCCACGGCCAGATGCGGTACGAAGCTCGATCCCTCGACGCCTTTCACCGTCCGTAAGACGAGCAGGCAATAGACGAAGGTGCTGATGAAGGTCCCCAGCACCAACTGATTGCCGCGGTCGCGCATGAAGTTGCGCAGCAGGCGCGGTCCGAACTGCGAGGAGGCGAGCTGCAGCGTCAGCATGGTGATGGAGAAGGTGAGGCCCGCGACCGTGATCATCGAGGTCGCAACTGCCGACAGGATCGCGCGTGCGCCTTCCGGGCCGAAAAGGTAGATGAAATCGAAGCGCCCGTAGGCGTCCGCCTCCATCGCCGCGTCCAGTTGGACGGCGCCGAACGAAAGAAGCACGGCTCCAGCCGCCATCATGCTCGGCAAGAACCAGAAGCTGCCCCGCAACACCTCCCACACGGAGACGAGCCGGGTCATCGACAGAAAAGCGCGCATCGGGATTCAACGCACGCCGGCGGGTTTTGCTCCGAGCCGACTTGGACCGAATGCGCGCTTATGCACGCGCCGGCAGTGCGCCCTTGGCCGCGCGGATCTCCGCGACGGCGCGGTCCCATGCGGCGAGGCGTTCGGGGCCGGCCGGATGGGTGTCGAGCAGGCCGGTGTCCTTGCGTCCGGACGCGCGGGCCATGGTGACCAGCAGACCGCGCGCCCGGTCGAGGTCGACGTTCGAGCGATACAGAACAACTGCGGCGAGATAGTCCGCCTCGCGTTCCTGCTCCTTGGAGTAGGAGATGCGGCCGATCGCGCCACCGACCTTGGCGCCCGTGTCCATCGCCGAGCGCGTGAAGTCGCCGGCATAGGGGTTGCGATAGGAGGCGGCGGCGCCGGCCGCGCCCAGCAGGATGGCGCCGATCAGCGCGCCGGTCGTGGTATTGCGCCGGTTGGTGGCGATGTGGTTTGCGGCCTGGTGGCCCATCTCGTGGGCGAAAACGAGGCAGACCTCCTCCTCATTGGTGGCGTATTCGACGACGCCGCGATTGATGAAGATCGTTCCGTTGGCGCCCGCCCCGGCGTTCATCGAGCGGTTTGAAGAGGCGGAAATCTGCCAGGTGCAGACGCCGACGTTCATTTCGCGGCAAGTCTGTTCGGCCGTCGGACGGATGCGGGCGAGCGCCGAGCGCAGGGTCTCATCGACCTCGGCATCGGTCAGCACGCGCCGTGCGGGTGGACCGCCGGCGCCCTGCACCTCGCTCTGGGCCAGGCTGAGATGGCTGTCGCTGACCTGCGGCAGCTGATGCACCGCGCCGGCGCAGCCGCACACCATGCAGGCGCCGCCGAGCGTGAAAAATGATCGCCGATTCATGAATTCCCCCAGGCGCGGCCCCCGGTTGCATCGCGCCGCAAGACGCTACCCAGAGGGAGGATGCAGAGTCAAACGTCGTGGAAGCCTTACCGTCCGTGCTCCCCTGCCAGGTTGGCGGGACGCATGATCAGAAAGGCCGCGAGCGCGAGCACCATGAGGACTGCGACCGCGAGGAAGGCGAGGCCCCAGGCCATCGAGGACATGCCGCCCGCGAGGTCGAGCGTCCAGCCGACGACGAGAGGACCGACGAAGCCGCCCGCATAGCCCAGGGTCGAATGCACCGCGAGGGTGGCGCCGCGCCGTGCCGGCTCGGCATTGCCGGCGGCGCCCGCCGTCACCGACGAGGAATCGAGCCACACGACGACGCCATAGGCGATCACCAGGAACACCGCCAACCAGTAGCCGGTCGATCCGGCGAAGCCCAGGACCGCGGCGAAGGCGATCGACAGGATCATCGCGGTAGCGACGAGGCGGCGGCGGCCGAAGCGGATAGAGGCCTCGTTGCCCAGCACGCTCGCGGCAGTGCCGAGCAGCGCCATCACCGTGACGACCAGCGCGGGCGAGAGCAGGCCCTCAGTGACGCCGGTGCTGCCCGCGACGAAGGCCAGGAACGCCACACCCCAGCCGCGCAGCGCACTCATTTCCAGCGTATGGACGCAGTAGACGACGGAATAGGCGAAGGCCGAGGTATTGCGGACGACAGGACGGAAGTCGAACAGCGCGCCCTGCGCCTTGGTGCGCGGCGCCGGCGGCTTCGGCGGCACCGACAGCGCCACCATCGTCCAGGCGATCGCGGCGGTGACTGCGGAGAAGACGAAAGTCCAGCGCCAGCCGACCTGGTCGGCCAGCACGTCCCCCAGCAGGTAGGAGACCGCACCGGATATGCCGATGCTGGCCGCATGTCCCGTGACGGCGCGCGACATGAGTCTGGAATCGACCTGGTCGGCCAGCAGCTTGAGGCCGGTCATGTAGGTGCCCGCCCAGCCGATGCCGGCCAGCGCGCGCGTGGCCATGGCCGACCAGAACCCGTCCGCGAACAGGCCGAACATCAGATGACCCGCGACGGTGCAGGCGACGCCGAACAGATAGACCCTCTTGCCGTCGATCCGGTCGGTGAGCGTGACTAGCACCGGCACCGCCAGCATGTAGGCGCCGAAGAAGATCGCGGTGATCCAGCCCGCCTCGCTGTTGCTCAGGCTCCAGCGTTGCATCATCTGCGGCAGCAGCGCCGGCCAGAATCCCGCGCCGATCTGCACGAAGATCTGCGCCGCGCAGACGATCGCGACCAGACGCGGGCCGCTCATCGTCCTGATCGTGCCTTCAGTCGGCATGGCTTGCCATCGGTTGCGGCACCGGGATCATCCAGAGGGCCGCGAAGGCGGTGAGGCAGAGAGCCGAGGAGATGATCAGCACACCGGCACCCAGCCGATCGATCAGCAGCGCGAAGACGAAGGGTGCGCCGGCCGACAGGAAACGTGACGGGGCGCCCAGCAGGCCGAGGCGATAGCCGTAGCTCTTCGGCCCATAGAGCGCGAGCGGCACCGTGCCGCGCGCGATGGTGATGATGCCGTTGCCCATGCCATGCAGCACCGCGAAGACGCTGGCCATCAGGCCGCCGCCGAAGGCGAGCAGTAGGGCGCTGCCCACCGGATGCGTTGTCGTGGCGAGGCGGCCCGAGGTCAGGGGATGCAGGTGCCGCAGCGGCCCGGCCTCCAGCATGCGCGCTGCCACCTGGGCGGGACCGATGAGGGCGCCGGCGGCGATCGCCTGTGTGGGCGTGGCGCCCGCCGCTTCCATGATGCGCGGGAAGTGCGCCGCCATCCCCGACGAGACGATCCATGCGCCCGAGAAGGCGATGGCCAGCAGCACCATCGTTCGATCGAACGGCACCGGCTCGTCGACCGCCTTGAGGGTGGCGGCGAGATCCTTCGGGCGCGGCAGGAGCAGGAAATTGCAGGGAAGGCCGATCACGATATGTGCGGCGGCCCACAACAGGCAGGTCTCGCGCCAGCCGATCCCGGCGGCTCCCCAGGCGGTGAGCGGCCAGGCGACGGTGCTGGCGAAGCCCGCCAGCAGGGTGATGCCGGTGATCGCACCGCGCGCATCCTTGCCGTAGAGGCGCCCCAGCGCGCCGAACGCGGCGTCGTACAGGCCGAGCCCCATGCCGATGCCCAGCAGGGTCCAGGCCGCGGCGAAGGGCAGGAACGACTGCGCCTGCGACAGCAGCACCAGCGCCGCAGCGAACAGCAGGCTCGAGGCCGACAGCACGCCATTGCCGCCGGCCCTGTCGATCACCCGCCCGACCTTCGGCCCAATCATCGCGGAGATGATCAGCGCGGCCGAGAAGGTGCCGAAGTAGAGCTCGGTCGAGATGCCGATGTCCCGGCCCATCTCGTCCGCCAACACCGCCGGCAGGTAGTAGGTCGAGCCCCAGGCCAGCGTCTGCGCGGTTCCCAGGACGATGATCGTCGAAAGCCGGCGGCGATCCATCACGAAGTTTTTGGTCCTGCGCAGCAGCCGGACGCTGCGGGTGTCGGGTTGGCCGGGCCACAGCATCCCGATGCGGCGGCCGGAGCGGCGGAGGCGGGCGCGCCGTTGCAGACACCGG
>CAZPOS010000033.1:26012-31378 GCA_964588065.1 uncultured Reyranella sp. | reverse complement strand
CCATGAAGAAACCGCGTCGGTTCGTTGACCCGTGTCAGGGCGCGGGGGACGGCGCGCGCGAGATGGACGGTGCGAGACTTCGGTGGGTTGAGCGCTGCAGGCGCATGGCTGAACCAGTCCGGAGGCGTTACCGTCACCCCCTCTCGCCCCTGGCTCTTCCAGGGGTTCATCGGGGAACTGTCGGACAACGCATGTTTGCCAACCTCGCGCTCGCGACCTTCATGGTCGGCCTCACCGTCGCCATCCACCTCGGCGGCCTGCTCGGCCTTTTGTGGGTGCTGCGCGACAGGGCGCATCGCATCCGGGCCCGCGAAAGCCGGCTCGTGCCGCTGGTCGTGATCCTGTTCGTGGTGCTGGGGCTGGTGGCCATCCATTCGGTCGAGATCTGGCTCTACGGGGCCGCCTTCTGGGCGATCGGCGCCGTAGGAGATTTCGAAACGGCCCTCTATTTCTCGACCGTGACCTTCACGACCCTGGGCTACGGCGACGTCGTGCTCGAGGGCAACTGGCGGCTGTTCGGCGCCATCGAGGCGGGCAACGGGCTGATCCTGTTCGGCTGGTCGACCGCCTTCCTGCTGTCCGTCACCAGCCGGCTGAGATTGCTGGAGCATGACTGGCTGGAGAGAACCGACGCGGATTGAGGCTCACGCCGACGCGACGGAGACGGGCGTCCAGGCGCCGGATCGATATGGTTCGCTGAAGGAAATGGTGCCCCGAGACGGAATCGCAATTTCCGCTATCCAGTTGAAACAACGTACTTTTTTTGAAAGAGTACTCTTCAGTGTACCCGCCAATGTACCCAGCTTTAATGGCCATGCGGCTGAGGCGCTGCGGAGCCGACTGACGAGACGGCAGGCGGCCTTTACGCGGCGGAGAAGCTGAAGCGGCTCGGGGAAAAGCGCGCGACCAGCGGCGAACGGGCCAGCCACCCGGCGGCCAAACACCTATTTCGCCCGCCCGCCCGTGCGGCGAACTGCCGGGAATGGACGGGGTGGCGCTTCTGCAGTGTCTGCGCGTGCAAGGGCTGAGGGTGCCAGCCATAGTCATGACGTGGAAGCCCAGCGCTTTCGTGCGACAGCAGGCACTGGCAGCCGGTGCCATTGCTTTCCTGGAAAAGCCGCTCGATGCAGGCCAGATTGTTTCGCTAGTCCGCGAAGGCAAAGCCGCCGCGTCGCAAGAGCCGCTTCAACTCGGCTATGCCCTCCTCGTAGCGGCCGTGCTGACAGTCATCGAGCGCCAGTTCGGCACGCGCTCGCTGGCCGGTATGGTGAAACGTCCAGTGTTGCTCATAGCGCGCCCACAGGGCGAACAGCCCGTTGCATTCGGCAAGCCGTTCCGGCGATGCGGGCGGCTCGCCGGCGCAGGCCGTGATCAGAAGCAATGTCGCCAGAGGCAGAGCACGCCACATCGCACTTCATCCCAGCAATCCATGCGCACCCAGGACGGCGCCCCCGGCAACGACAGCGCTCGCCCCGAGCAGCAGCCAATGCACCCGCGCGACGCGCCTTAGGAGACCTTCCGGGTCGGAGCGCCCCGCCTCGAGCAGGCGAGGCCCGATGGCGGGCTCGACGACGAACAGGACGGTCATGAACAACAGCCACAGCAGCACCATGGCGCCGAGCCACCACTGTGCCGGATCGAGGAAGCGCGGCCAGGCATCCAGGCGCTCGGCCATGTAGAAGCCGCTGAGCCCCGCCAGGGGCACGGACAGGCGGACCTGCGGGGAGAAGCGTCCCTCGACCGATTCGAAAAGGGCGAGGCCCTCGCGCGGGTCGGCGGTGTCACGCGCCGCCGGGAGAACGACCAGCGTCACGAAAGCCATGCCGCCAATCCAATGAACGATGGCAAGCACATGGAAGGCGCGGGCCAGGGTTACATCGTCCATGACTTGGCCAGTTCGCCCGATCGTTCACCTGCCCCGGCGTCGAGCCCGTGACTCGCCAGCCAGCGCGCGACCGCGACTTCGTCCACCGGCAATTCGACGGCAAGAGCCCCGGCAAAAGCCCGCCAACGATCCAGATTGCGCGCTGGCACGCCGACCAGAACGGGGATGCCGAGTTCGACTGCCTCGGCTACGGCCTGGCGCAGTCCGCCACCGTCGGCCTCGATCTTGCCGAACTTGTTGATGACCAGCAGGCGCGGCTCCTCACTGCGCAGGCTAGCCAGCACGGCCTCGGCGAGTTCGGTCAGCAGGCCGACATCGAGACGGCAGCCACGCGCTTGCTTGCCGCGGTGTTCGGCGATGGCCGTTATCTCGCCCGTGGCGAGGTCCTCGATCAGCAGATCGCAGGGATGGCGATCGGCCATGTCTTCGGGCGTTCGCTGCAAGGCGCCCGCGAGCACGATGCCACGATCCCGCAGGCCCTCGACGACAAGGGCGATCACACGCTCGGGATAGACGCCGTCGGCATAGATCAGGGCAGCGATGAGAGGGGACGACATGATCAGCTCCTGTGATTGCAGCATTCGTGACCGGCATCGCAGCCCGCATGGCTGTCCTGGCGCAGCGACCAGAGCAGCATCTGGCGCAGGCAGGCCGCAGCCGGATCGGACGTGCGTTCCAGCGCCGTCATCAGCGCCAGCCAATCCTCATCCGAGGCGAAAGCGGCGAAGCGGCCTACGGCGTTGCTGGCGTAGATCGGCGAGCTTTCACCGAACCTGGCACCAGTGGCCTCGACCTCGACCATCAGCGGCAGGTCGTCGAGGCCCAGCAGGGTCTCGGCGGCGATGCCCTCGTCGCCCAGTCGGTCGAGGACCTGTCCCAGAAGCATCATGGCGCAGCCTATTGGACGAGAGGGCCGGCAGCGGCGCCGAAGTCGACGCCGGTGAGCTGCGCGCGGCCCGCCAGGATGGTTACGTACTGGCGCAGCGCGCGGCGATGAACCGCCTCCTCCAGATAGTCGGCGATGCGCTCGCGCACGAGTTCGAAGGGCATCTGGCGGCCCTCGATGCGGCGGTCGAGGCGTACGATGTGCAGGCCATAGCGACTCTCGATCGGCTCGGGATGAACCCCGCCGGCTTCCAGCCCGCGCAGTGCGGCCTCGAACTCCGGCACGGTCTGGCCCGGACCGATCTGGCCGAGGTTGCCACCCTGCTTGCCCGAGGGGCATACCGAGTGGACGGCTGCGGTGTCAGCGAAGCGCTCCGGCCGCTGTTGCAACTCGGCAATGAGGCGCACCGCCAGCTCGTGCGCCTGCGGCCCCTTTGCAATCAGGATGTGCGCGACCTCGCAAAGGTCGGCGGAGCGGAAGCGGCCGAGATTGGCCTGGTAGTAGCGCCGGCAGGCTGCGTCGTCGGCGCGCGGTACCTTCACTTCGCGCTCCACCAGCTCACGCAGGCGCGCCTCCTGCGGTGTCTCCCGCCGGCCTTCTCCATCGTCGGCCGGCTCGGCCACGATCGAGAGTCTTTCGGCTTCCTGCGACAGCAATTCCCGGATCGCCAACGCCTGCGCCGCCAGCATCCAGGCCTGATCAGGATCGGAGGCCTCGTGATGCTGGGTTTCGCGGGCGATGGCCGCACTCGGGATGACCACGCCGTTGACACTGACCGGTACGGGGCGGGTGAAACGACGGCGGGCCGGGGCCGATGCTGCGGTGGACTGAGACGTGCTCATGGTGCTCACTCCGCCGGCTGACGAGAGGCCGGTCGACCGGATGCGGACAGGGGACGCCGCCGGCGCACGACCTGATAGCCGCGACGGCCGAGGTACCAGACCGGTGCCGACCAGATGTGGACCAGCCGGCTGAACGGGAAGACCAGGAACAGGGTCATCCCCAGCACGAGATGCGTGAGGTAGGGCCAGGCGAGACCTTGCAGGGTTCTGGCATCGACCGGATGCAGGATCACGATGCCCTGCGCCCAGTGCGACAGGATCAGCATCACCGACCCGTCCGAATGCGCGAAGGAAAATGGCAGCGTGGCGAGGCCGAGACAGAGCTGGAGCCACAGGATTGCCAGGATGGCGATGTCCATCATCGAGCTGTTGGCGCGAATACGGACATCGAACAGGCGCCGGTGCAGCAGCATGGTGAGGCCGACGAAGCAGACGACGCCCGCAATGCCACCGGCGGCGACGGCGATCAGCTGCTTCTGCTCGACGGTGATGAAGAGCGTGTAGAACCAGGTCGGCGTCAGCAGACCCACCGTATGCCCCAGCAGCAGGAAGAGGATGCCGGCATGGAACAGATTGGAGCCCCAGGTGAGCTGACGCTTCCGCAGGATCTGGCTGGAGCTGGCGCGCCAGGTGTATTGCTCGCGGTCGAAGCGGACCAGGCTGCCGAGCAGGAAGACCGTCAGGCAGATGTAGGGATACCAGACGAACAGGAGATGGAAGACGTAGTCCTTCATGACCGGACTCCCGGGTTGGAGGGTGCCGTGGCGTGACGCCCGGCGGATCTTCCGTGCACGAGGGGCGGCGCGACGCCGTCGGCGGGCCGCATGGCCGCGCGCAACCGGGTCGAAAGCCCCTCGACGCCGCATGCGCCCTTCGCGTCGGCGGCCCCCGGGCCGAAGGTCACCTCCTCCTCTTCCCAGGCAGCATCCAATGCCTCGAGATCGTCCGGTTCGGGATCGGGTTCTGCCCGCAGTGCCGCCAGCGCCTTCACATCGAGCCTGGCCTTCGAGATCGCCAGCAGCGCAGACATTACGGCAGTGTAAGACGAACTCCGCTTTGCCAGGCGCTCCCTGAGGGCCGCGATCACGTTGGCCGGCTGACCGATCAGTTCGATGGCCGCCTGCGGCGGGCGCGTCGACGCATACTCCAGGAACAGCGGCAGGAAGTCGGGCAGCTCGGTCGCGGTCGGCGTATAGCCGCTTTCTTCGTAGAGCTTGAGCAGATCGACCATGGCCTGGCCACGGTCGCGGCTCTCGCCGTGGACATGCTCGAAGAGATGCAGCGACAGCGATCGCGTACGGTCGAACAGCAGGCCGTAGCGCTCCTGCAGGTCGTAGAGATCGCCCCCTGCGAGGTCATCGATCAATCGATGAAGCTCCGTGCGTACCGTCAATGGCAGGATGGCATCGCCGTCGATGGCCCCGCGGATTTCATCGGCCGCCGCGATGAGGTCGGCGCTCGGGTAGGAAAGCAGTGCGGCAAGGGCCCTGAGCGTCTTCATCACACGACCTCCATTGGATTCTTGGCGCGCAGTTTTCCGCCGGAGAACAAATTGCCGCCGCTGTCGCCGGACGAGCAGCCGTTGCCGAAGCTGAAGCCGCAGGCACCGCGAAGCTGGTAGGCGTCCTCGGCGGTCTCGCGGTGGGCCGTCGGGATCACGAAACGGTCCTCGTATGCGGCCAGCGCCATCAGGCGATACATGTCTTCGATCATCGGCCGGGTCAGCCCGACGCGCTCGGGAATATTCTCATCG
>CAZPOS010000033.1:0-26002 GCA_964588065.1 uncultured Reyranella sp. | reverse complement strand
CACGCCATCGACGGTCTTGGCGCGCATGTAGGCGCGCATGGCGAGCATGCGCTCCAGGCCGCGTGCTACCGGTCCCTCGTCGCCTGCCGTCAGCAGGTTGGCGAGATAGCGCAGAGGGATGCGCAGGGAGCGCACGTCCGGCATGCCGCCGTCGATGCCCATCTTGCCGGCCTCGGCCGCAGCCTGGATCGGCGACAGCGGCGGCACGTACCAGACCATCGGCAGCGTGCGGTACTCGGGATGCAGCGGGAACGCGACCTTCCATTCCATGGCCATCTTCCACACCGGCGAGCGGCGCGCGGCCTCCAGCCAGGCATCTGGCACGCCATCACGGCGCGCCTGGGCGATCACCGTCTCGTCGTTGGGATCCAGGAAGATGCCCATCTGGGCATCGTAGAGTTTCTTGTCGTCGGCAACGCTGGCGGCCTGCTCGATGCGGTCGGCGTCATAGAGCATGACGCCGAGGTAGCGGATGCGACCAACGCAGGTCTCGGAACATACCGTCGGCTGTCCCGCTTCGATGCGAGGATAACAGAAGGTGCACTTCTCCGATTTGCCCGACGACCAGTTGAAATAGATCTTCTTGTAGGGGCAGCCGGACACGCACATACGCCAGCCGCGGCATTTGTCCTGGTCGATCAGGACGATGCCGTCCTCTTCCCGCTTGTAGATGGCGCCCGACGGGCAAGCCGCCACACAGGCCGGGTTGAGGCAATGCTCGCACAGCCGGGGCAGGTACATCATGAAGGTGTTTTCGAACTGGCCGTACATCTCCTTCTGCACGCCCTCGAAATTGGCGTCGACGGAGCGCTTGGCGAATTCGCCGCCCAGGATCTCTTCCCAGTTGGGACCCCATTCGATCTTCTCCATCCGCTTGCCGCTGATCAGCGAACGTGGCCGCGCGGTCGGGAAGGCTTCCAGCTCGGGCGCCTTCTGCAGGTGTTCGTAGTCGAAGGTGAACGGCTCGTAGTAGTCGTCGATCTCCGGCAGGTCGGGGTTCGCGAAGATGTTGGCGAGGATGCGCCACTTGGAGCCGATCCGCGGCTGGATCCTGCCGTTGCGCTTGCGCGTCCAGCCGCCCTTCCAGCACGTCTGGTTCTCCCAGTCCCTCGGGTAGCCGATGCCGGGCTTGGTCTCGACGTTGTTGAACCACGCGTATTCCATGCCCTCGCGATTGGTCCATACGTTCTTGCAGGTGACCGAACAGGTGTGGCACCCGATACACTTGTCGAGGTTCAGCACCATCCCGATCTGAGCGCGAATCTTCATGATACTTCTCCCCTTCACTCGGCGGCGCTGAGGACGGGAACGGCGTCCTTATGCGGGCGTTCGAGCCAGTCGACCTTGCCGAGCTTGCGCACCACCACGAACTCGTCGCGGTTGGTCCCGATCGTGCCGTAGTAATTGAAGCCGTAGGCCTGCTGGGCATAGCCGCCGATCATGTGCGTGGGCTTCATGACCACGCGCGTGACCGAGTTGTGGATGCCGCCGCGGTTGCCGGTCATTTCCGACCCCGGCACGTTCACGATCTTCTCCTGCGCGTGATACATGAAGAGCGTGCCCTCCTTCATGCGCTGCGAGACGACGGCCCGTGCGACCAGGGCGCCGTTCACGTTGAAAGCCTCGACCCAGTCATTGTCGACGATGCCCGCGCGGGCCGCGTCGGTCTCGCTCAACCAGACGATCGGCCCGCCGCGCGAGAGGGTCAGCATCATCAGGTTGTCGGTGTAGGTGGAGTGGATCCCCCACTTCTGATGCGGCGTGATGAAGTTCAGGACGATCTGCTTCTCGCCGTTCGGTCGGATGTCGATCACCGGCTTCACGGCCCGAAGATCGAGCGGCGGCCGGTAGACGCACAGACCCTCGCCGAAGGCCAGCATCCAGAGATGATCCTGGTAGAGCTGCTGGCGCCCGGTGAGCGTGCGCCATGGGATCAGTTCGTGGACGTTGGTGTAACCGGCGTTGTAGCAGACCTTCTCGCTCTCCAGCCCCGACCAGGTCGGTGCCGAGATGATCTTGCGCGGCTGGGCCACGACGTCCCGGAAGCGGATCTTCTCATCCTCCTTGGGATGCGCCAGATGAGTGTGGTCGAGGCCGGTCGTCCGCGAGAGCGCCGCCCATGAGCGGACCGCAACCTCGCCGTTGGTCTCGGGCGCCAGCATCAGCAGCGTTTCGGCGGCATCGATGTCGCTTTCGATACGGGCCAGCCCCCTGGTCGGGCCGTCGGCCATGACGACGCCGTTGAGCTGCTTGAGGAGCTCGACCTCGTGGCCGGTCGGCCAGGCGATGCCCTTCACGCCGTTGCCCAGCTTGTCCATGAGGGGCCCGAGCGAGGTGAAGCGCTTGTAGACGTTGGGATAGTCGCGTTCGACGACCGTGATGGCCGGCATGGTCTTGCCGGGGATCGGCTCGATCTCGCCCCGCTTCCAGTCCTTGACGTCGAACGGCTGCGCCATCTCCCCGGGACTGTCGTGCATGATCGGCGTCAGCACGACATCCTTCTCCACGCCCAGAACCTCGGGCGCCACGCGCGAGAACGCCTTGGCGATCGACTTGTAGATCTCCCAGTCGCTGCGTGCCTCCCAGACTGGATCCACCGCCGCGGTCAGCGGGTGGATGAACGGGTGCATGTCCGAGGTGTTGAGGTCGTTCTTCTCGTACCAGGTGGCCGTGGGAAGGACGATGTCGGAGTAGACGCAGGTCGTAGACATACGGAAGTCGAGCGTGACCAGCAGGTCGAGCTTTCCTTGCGGGGCCTCCTCGTGCCACACCGCCTCCGCCGGCCTGGCCTTGCCTTCCTGCCCCAGATCCTTGCCCATCACGCCATGGGTCGTGCCCAGCAGGTGCTTCAGGAAGTATTCGTGTCCCTTGCCCGAGGATCCGAGCAGGTTGGATCGCCACACGAACATGTTCCGAGGCCAGTTCTTCGGATCGTCGGGATCCTCGCAGGAGAGCTTCAGCTCGCCGCTCTTGAGCTTCTGCACGACGTAATCCCTGGGCTCCATGCCGGCGGCTGCCGCATCGCGCGACACCTGCAGCGGGTTGGTCTCAAGCTGGGGCGCGGACGGCAGCCAGCCCATGCGCTCCGCACGGATGTTGTAATCGATGATCGCGCCGTCCCATTGGCCCGGAGGCGCGGTCGGCGAGACGATGTCGCCGACGTTGATCGTCTCGTAGCGCCATTGGTCGCTGTGCGCGTAGAACGCCGACGTCGAATTCTGCTGTCTTGGCGGACGCCCCCAGTCGAGGGCGAAGGCGAGCGGCAACCAGCCGGACTGCGGCCGGAGCTTCTCCTGACCGACATAGTGCGCCCAACCGCCGCCGGACTGCCCGACGCAGCCGCACATCGCCAGCATGTTGATCACGCCGCGATAGTTCATGTCGGCGTGGTACCAGTGGTTCATCGCGGCGCCGATGATGATCATCGACCGGCCATTGGTCTTCTCGGCATTGGACGCGAACTCGCGCGCCACCTGGATGATCTTGTCGCGCGAGACGCCGGTGATCTTCTCCGCCCAGGCCGGCGTGTAGGGCACGTCGTCGTCGAGCGAACGAGCGACGTTGGGCCCGCCCAGCCCCGCGTCGACGCCGTAGTTGGCGACGAACAGGTCGTGGACCGAGGCAACGAGCGTGTCGCCTTCGACCAGCTTCAACGACTTCACGGGAACGCGCCGCTTGAGCACGCCGGCATGATCCGTCGAGGCGAAATGCTCATGCTTGATGTTGCCGAAGTAGGGAAATCCCACCTCCACCGCCTCATCCCGCACGTCGGCCAGCGACAGCCGAGGGGTCACGTCCCTGCCCGTGGATTCCTTGTTCTCCAGGTTCCACTTGCCGCTCTCGCCCCAGCGGAAGCCGATCGATCCGCGCGGCGCCACGACATCGCCTGTCGCTTCATCGAAGGCGACCGTCTTCCATTCGGGATTGTTGGACTCGCCCAGCGACGTGTCGAAGTCGGACGCGCGCACGAAGCGATCGGGAACGTACATTCCGTCGCGCTTGGCGAGCTTCACCAGCATCGGCATGTCGGTGTACTGCCGGACATAGTCGCGGAAGTACTTGGCCTGCCTGTCGACGTGATACTCCTTCAGGATCACGTGCCCCATCGCCATGGCCAGCGCCGAGTCGGTGCCCTGCTTAACCGACAGCCAGATGTCGCCGAACTTCGACGCCTCCGAGTAATCGGGACAGATCACGGCGCTCTTCAGGCCGCGGTAGCGGGCCTCGGTGTAGAAGTGGGCGTCGGGCGTGCGCGTCTGCGGTACGTTCGAGCCCCAGAGGATAACGAAGCCCGCATTGTACCAGTCGGCCGACTCGGGCACGTCGGTCTGCTCGCCCCAGGTCTGCGGCGAGGCCGGCGGCAGGTCGCAATACCAGTCGTAGAAGGACATGCAGACGCCTCCGATCAGCGACAGGTAGCGCGAGCCCGCGGCGTAGGAGACCATCGACATGGCCGGGATCGGCGAGAAGCCGAAGATCCGGTCGGGCCCATGGGCCTTCGCTGTATAGGCATTGGCCGCGGCGACGATCTCGGTCGCTTCGTCCCAGCCGACGCGCACGAATCCACCATGTCCACGCTTGCTGGTGTAGGCCTTGCGTTTCTCGGGATTCTCGACGATCGACGCCCAGGCCGCGACCGGTGACAGGGTGGCGCGCGCCTCGCGCCACAGCCGCAGCAGGCGTGAGCGGGCCAGTGGATACTTCACGCGGTTGCCGGAATAGAGGTACCAGCTGTAGCTGGCGCCGCGAGAGCAGCCGCGCGGTTCATGGTTAGGCAGTTCGGGGCGGGTGCGCGGATAATCGGTCTGCTGCGTCTCCCAGGTGACGATTCCGCCCTTGACGTAGATCTTCCACGAGCACGAGCCCGTGCAGTTGGCGCCGTGCGTCGAGCGCACGATCTTGTCGTGCTGCCAGCGCTTTCTGTAGGCATCCTCCCAACTGCGGCTCTCTTCGGTGGTGATACCGTGACCGTCGGCGAACGGCTCCCTGACCTTCTTGAAGAACGTCAGGCGATCGAGGAAGTGCGACATTATCCGTATCCTTCAGCGGGCGGGTTTCGGAGTGGGAGCGGACATCGATGCGCCCTTGCGCTCGACGTCGAACAGCAGGCCGCCCCGGCGGGTGTAGAAGAACCAGGTGGCGAAGATGCAAGTGAGGTAAAAGGCCAGGAAGCCGTAGAGCGCACCCGACGCACTGCCGGTCATCGCGATCGACGATCCGAAGCTCTTGGGAATGAAGAAGGCGCCATAGGCTGCGATCGCCGACGTGAAGCCGATGATGGCGGCCGACTCCTTGTCGGACTGCATGCGCCGGGTGTCGGCGGATGCATTTGGCATCAGCCGTTCCATGTCCTTGCGCATGATCGCCGGGATCATCTGGAAGGTCGACGCATTGCCGACGCCGCTCGCGAAGAAGAGCAGCAGGAACATCGCGAAGAACCCGGCGAAGTTCTTCTCGCCGAGGAAGTGCACGACCCCCAGTGCTCCCAGCGCCATGACGACGAACACCCAGAAGGTGACGCGGCCACCTCCCCAGCGATCGGCGACCCAGCCGGTCAGCGAGCGCGACAGCGCGCCGACCAGTGGCCCGAGGAAGGCGTACTGAAGGGCGTTGATCTCGGGGAACTGCGTCTTGGCGAGCAGCGGAAATCCCGCCGAGTAACCGATGAATGAACCGAAGGTGCCGGTATAGAGCCAGCACATGATCCAGTTGTGCCGGCGCTGGAAGATCACCGACTGCTCGGCGAACGAGGCCCTGGCCGACGCGATGTCGTTCATGCCGAACCAAGCAGCGAACGCCGAGGCGGCGATGAACGGGGCCCAGATGAATCCGGCATTCTGCAGCCAGAGCCTGGTCGTGCCGCTCGCCTCCCGGGCGACCTGGGCATCGCCCCCGAGCCAGCCGAACACGCCGGTCGTGATGACGACCGGAACGATGAACTGCACGACGCTGACGCCCAGGTTGCCGAGACCGGCATTGAGGGCAAGGGCGTTGCCCTTCTCCGCCTTGGGGAAGAAGAACGAGATGTTGGACATCGACGAGGCGAAGTTGCCGCCGCCGAACCCGCAGAGCAGCGCCAGGACCAGGAAGATCCAGTAGGGCGTCGCCGGATTCTGCACGGCATAGCCAACGCCGATCGCCGGGATCATCAGCGACCAGGTCGCGAGTGTCGTCCACAGCCGCCCACCGAAGATCGGCACGGTGAAGGAGTAGAAGATTCGCAGCGTCGCTCCGGAGACGCCGGGCAGCGCCGCCAGCCAGAACAGCTGGTCGGTCGTGTATTGGAAGCCGATCGCCGGCAGCTTGGCGACGACCACCGACCACACCATCCAGACCGCGAACGACAACAGCAGGGCTGGGATCGAAATCGCGAGATTGCGGCGCGCGATCCGCCAGCCGGTCTGCTCCCAGAAGGTCTTGTCTTCCGGCCGCCAGTCCTCAAGCGTCTTGCCCGACAGCTTGCCGACATGCTCGGGACGGTGGATTTCCTGCATCTCGGGCAGCTGAGGCAGCCTGTCGAGTGCCTCACCGACCGCCTGCCGCTCCATGGCGCGGATCGCGAAATGCATCCAGGCAAGGGAGCCGGCAGCGACCAGGAACAGCAACATGAAGCAGCTGGTCCACACGCCGGTCAGGTCGTTCATCACACCGAAGAGGATCGGCAGGATGAAACCGCCGAGGCCGCCGACCAGGCCGACCACACCACCGACCGCACCGACATGGCTGGGATAATAGACGGGGATGTGCTTGTAGACGGCAGCCTTGCCCAGGCTCATGAAGAAGCCGAGCACGAATATCGCAACAGTGAATGGCAGCAGCCCCATCTCCATGGTGAAGGAGATCGGACCCTGGATGCCCTTGACGATATATTCGGTCGGGGGATAGGCGAGAACGAAGCAGGCCACGACTGACACGCCGAAGGTCCAGTACATGACGCGCCGCGCGCCATGCTTGTCGCTCAGCACGCCACCGTAGATCCGGAACAGACTCGCCGGCACCGAGTAGGCCGCGGCGATCATGCCGGCGGTGGTGATGGTGAGACCATAGACACCGATCAGGTAGCGCGGCAGCCACAGCGCCAGAGCAACGTATCCGCCGAAGACAAAGAAGTAGTAGAGCGAGAAGCGCCACACCTGGAGGTTCTTGAGGGGTGCAAGCATCGCCGCCATCGACTCGGGCTTGACACCGCTCCTGCGCCGCGCCTTGAGTTGAGGATCGTCCTTCGTGGTGAACCAGAACAGGATCGCCATGACGACCAAGGCGGCCGCCCAGATGTCGGCGACCGTCTTCCAGCCGTAGGCCACCATTATGAACGGCGCAACGAACTTGGTTACCGAGGCGCCGACATTGCCCGCGCCGAAGATGCCGAGGGCGGTCCCCTGCCGCTCCTTTTCGTACCAGCGCGAGACGTAGGCGACGCCGACCGCGAAAGAGCCGCCGGCGATGCCGACGCCCAGCGCCGCCAGAAGAAAGGTCTGAAAGTCGTAGGCAAAGGAGAGAAGCCAGGTGGCGACGGCCGCGGCCAGCATGACGACGGTAAAGACGACGCGGCCGCCATACTGGTCCGTCCACACCCCGAGGAGCAGCCGGATCAGCGCGCCCGTCAGGATCGGAGTGCCGACCAACAGGCCGAACTGGGTGTCGTTGAGGCCCAGATCCTTCTTTATCTGTACGCCGATGATCGAGAAGATCGTCCAGACGGCAAAGCACACCGTGAAGGCGATGGTGCTCATGCCGAGGGCCATGCCCCGCCCTTCTAGAGGGGCCTGTTGAACACTCGCCGATCGTTGCATTGATGCTCCCCTGCGCGTCGCACATCGACAGCGCAGATCGAGGGTCGGAGCGGGGAGCAACAGACTGCTTGATTTGAATCAAGCCGGAGGCCGGCATCGATTCTTTTGGGCTGTTTTTTATCTTTTGCGAATAGACATAGATAACATTTGGTAACACTTGAGCCTGCGCTGGATTGAGCCAGATCAACGACGCTTGCCATCTGGCAGCGCAACGATGTCGCGCGCAGGAGGCACAACCACATCATGCGTACAACCGATTTGCCGCTGATTCGTCGCTCCAGATTGTTCGCCCAGGTAGGAGAGATCGATCTCGCGGCGATGTTGACTACCTGCTTCGTCCAGACACTTCCCGCCGGCGCGGCCCTCTGTCACCAGGGCGAGAAGGCGGAGTTTCTCCATATAGTTCTGTCTGGTCGTGTCGGCTTGTTTGGCTCGGCTGGCCACGACGAGGCGTTGGTGGAATTCTTCGGGCCGGGCGACGCCTTCATCGTGCCGGCGGTAGTGCTCGACGCGCCTTACCTGTTGACCGCGCGAATTCTAGAAGAGGGGCGCATCCTGATGTGGCCTGCTGCAGCGTTCCGTGCCCAGTTGCGGGCCACGGGCAGCTTAGCCTTCGGAGCGGTGCTGCTACTGTCAGGTTACTGGCGTACACTCATAGGGCAGATCAAGGATCTGAAGCTACTTTCCGCAATAGAGCGGCTTTCGGCTTTCCTTCTCGCTTTGGCGCCACGCGAGACCGGCCCCGTCACGGTAACGCTGCCGGGAGGCCGGCGCCTCGTTGCCGGCCGGCTAGGCATCACACCGCAGAGCCTATCGCGCGCCTTCGCCGCGTTACGTCCTCTCGGCATCAGCGGTGGAGGCCGCCAGGTGACGATCGTCGATCCCGGACGCCTGCGCGAATTCGCCGGCGCCCGCGCCTTGAAGGGCCCGGATGGAGGGGCCTGATATTGGATGCGCTTGAGAAGGACCAACCATGGCTGCGATCCCTCGACTGAAGCCCTATGCTGGACCCGCTCTACTTTCCTACGGCTTCCGCCCCTTCTTCCTCCTGGGGTCGATCTGGGCAGGCTTCGAAGTGCTGGCGTGGCTGCCGATGTTCTACGGCGAATTGTCGTTCGCGACGGCCCTCTCGCCGCGTGACTGGCATGTCCACGAATTGCTGTTCGGCTCTGTATCAGCCATCGTCGCAGGCTTCCTGCTGACGGCCATCCCCAATTGGACCGGGCGGCTGCCGCTGCAGGGGTTGCCGCTGGCAGGGTTGGTGCTGGTCTGGCTTGCAGGCCGCGGCGCCATCACCATGTCCGCCAGTATAGGTTGGCTCGGTGCGACGGTCGTGGACTGCGCTTTCCTGGTCCTCATGGCGGCCGCGGTGGCACGCGAGATCTTGGCTGGCAAGAACTGGAAAAATCTCAAGATAGTCGCCCTTCTATCCCTGCTCGCAGCCGGGAATTTGGGCTTTCATCTAGAGGCGCATTTCGGGGGCATCGCGCTCTATTCATCCCGCCTCGGCATCGCGACGGTGCTCATTCTGATCATGGTGATCGGCGGCCGCATCATTCCAAGCTTCACGCGCAACTGGCTGATCAGGCGTGAACCCGGCCGGCTCCCGGTCCCCTTCGGACGTTTCGATATCGCCTGCATCACCCTGAGCAGCGCGGCGCTCGCACTATGGGTCGTCATGCCCGAAGAAGCACCAACCGGCGTCACCCTAGTCTCCGCTGCCGCTCTCAATGTCGTCCGACTCTGCCGCTGGGCCGGTGACCGCAGCTTCTCGGACAGGCTTGTCCTGGTACTGCATGTTGGCTACGCATTCGTTCCACTGGGTTTCCTGCTTGCAGGCCTCTCCGCCTTCGGCATCACGGCGCCAAGTGCGGGCATCCACGCCTGGACGGCCGGCGCCTTCGGCATCATGACACTTGCTGTCATGAGTCGCGCGAGCCTAGGCCACACCGGAAGGCCGCTTGTTGCCTCATCCGCCCTGCAGGCAGTCTACGCCTTCGCATTCATAGCCGCGCTCGCGCGCCTCGGCTCGATCATGGCACCTAACCATATCAGCCTGCTTCTCGCTGTTGCGGCGATGGCCTGGGCGGCCGCCTTCCTCGGCTTTGCCGTGCTCTACTTCCCCATTTTCTGGCTTCCACGCGCCCCCCAAATCAGATCAAATCTCATTCCGCGACTGGCGAAATGACGGTGGCCATGGGAGCCCACCTCTTGGTCCTCGCTGTCGCGTCACGACGATCTGGCTTCGGGCCTCGACGAAGTCGTAGGATCAGGCATGGGTGGGCCGCTTCGCCCGCAGACGGGTGCAGGAACTATCGTTGAGCCGCAGGCGGTCCCGTTTGGGCTACTTATGGGGAACTTGAGCCCCTCGCGCCGTCAGATCCGCTCGACCCGCTCGTTGTTGACCTGCCAGCCCGCCTGCCGCGGACATTACGCTTCTCCTATTCGCGGGCCGGCGAAAGCACGGGGTCACGCGTCGCGATTGCCCGCACCGATTGACCGGCCGGATGGTCAGTGGACTGCATGTTGAGGTTGCGCCGCACCACTTGCTGTCCGGCCTGTTTCAGCGTGTCGCCCGCACCACTGCGCAGGCACGGACGATATCGCCATCGTTCTGGTCCGACCCGAGCTCGGCGCCGACCGCGAGGACGGTCGAGAGAAGTACCGCGTTAAACAGCGAGCCCAATGATGATCGACGCCGTCTTCCAGACCAGCCTGCCCGCTGGCATCCGCTCCGGGTTGTCGTTCGAGCATGATCGAATAGCCGTTGCGGCAGAAGCAGCCGCGTCCAGGCCAGAAGAATACGTGACTGCCCGAAGCTGACTTTGCTGTCGAAGACGTCGATCAGCCATGCCCCCTGAGGTCGCGTTGGGCCGCACAACGAGGCTCAGGCCATGGTCGTCGGTAATCGTGCCGTAATTGTACCCGGCCTTCCGCGTGTCCCCGCAGTGTACCCGAAGGAGCCGGATTCTCGCGGACGGTCGCGAACAGTGCCGAACGCCAATAAACGTTCAAAGCTTGATCTTACGAGGGTTCTGAGCAATCGGCGAACGAGCGCGGACAACTAAGAACTAGGCCGGATGGAAAATGGTGCCCCGAGACGGAATCGCATTTTCTTCTATCTGACTGAAGAATCGTGCTTTTTTTAAAGAACATTTCCGAGTGTACCCACCAATGTACCCAGCGCTTCACAACGATGCGGCGAGTGGCGGTGCGGACCGGACGGACGAGTTTGATTTCTTAAGAGTCCCCAGGCGTCGGAGCGTTGCCCCCGAAGGCAGAGATCGTGACTTCGAATCTCGCCGAGTCCATCAATATTTGTTGTAACCCTACGGTAAACCCCGCGGAAGGCTGGTCCTCAGGAAGCGGGCGGGAGTAGAGCTTTGAAGTCGGCCAGCAGCTGGCGGAGGTATTCAACACCGGACGGCGTGAAGGCGGTGACGCTGGTGTCTTCATCGAGATCGACGATGAAGAGACGACCATCCTCGGGTTCCATGCCGATCGCCAGCTCTTCGAGCATGGCCGCGTCCTCGCCCAGAATGTCGGCAACCTTGGCAATGGTGAATACGTAGCTCGGGGCAGCCATGGTCAGGCGGCGTTGAGGATAGCTTTCTGGGGCGCCCAATGCCAAGGCAGCAGCTCATCGAGCCTGACGATGGGATGCTCGGCAATGCGCGCCAACACGTCGGCCAGCCAAGCCTGGGGATCGACGTCGTTGAGCTTGGCGGTCACGATCAGGCTGTAGAGAAGTGCGGCGCGCTCGCCACCACGATCGGAGCCAGCAAACAGCCAGGCCTTGCGGCCCAGCGCCAGGCCGCGCAACGCCCGCTCGGCGGCGTTGTTGGTGAGACAGATGCGGCCGTCCTCGAGGAAGCGGGTGAATGACGTCCAGCGCTTGAGCATGGCCAGCTGAGCACCGCTGATCGCCACCACGCCGCCCACCGGTGCCGGCCAGATGAAGCGCCCACGCTCCAGCCGCTTGATGTACAGCGCCATCCCCAGTCCGTCAGCCCACAGCACCTTCAGCAGGTGCCCGCGCTTGCCGCGGAATACAAAAAGATCACCGCCGTTCGGATTGAGCTTCAGAACCTGCTGCACCTGCAGCGCCAGGCTGTTCATGCCGCGCCGCACGTCGGTCGGGCCGCTCGCCAGCCACACCCGCACTCCGGCCGGCACCGCGATCATCAGCGCCGTTCCAGCACATCCAGCACCCGGCTCAGCGCCGCCGCATCGACGCCAACGTCGACGATGATCCGACGTCCGCTCGTCGCCACGATCTCCATCCGGCTCGACGGCGATGGCGATACCGTTCTCTCCGGCACAACGACTGCCGGAACAAACCTTGACGCCCCTGCCGCCTGAACACCGAACCGGCGCCGCCACGTCGCCAGCAACGATCGCGCTATCCCGTAACGCCGCGCCGTCACCAAGCCCAGGCGCGGGCCGCTTAGGCTCTCCATCACGATCCGCAGCTTCTCTTCTTCCGTCCAGCGACGACGACGGCCGGTCTCAACCACCTCGAGCCGCATCACTTCAGGGCTGTCCTTAACGCTTGCCATAAGGACAGTCTCTTAGACCACTGCCCAAACCCGACAAGGCGGCCTTCGCCGAAGGGTTACTATTTGTTGGGGTCGAGGCCACTGGAAACAGGGCCCGGTCACACTGATGTTGCAGTGGGGCTGGATCGATGGCGACTTTCCGTAAACGCAAAGGTAAGTGGCAGGTACATGTCAGGCGACAGGGACAGCCTGCCGCGCCAGGCCTGCCGGACTTCGATCGCCGGCGATAAGCGGGTCAAGGTGTCGATCACCGTCAAAGCGCGGATCTTGCGCCCGTCGAACAGTTGATCGTGCACGAAGTCCATGGCCCACACCTCATTGGGCGCTGCCGCAGACGAACGACCCTCGCGGGACTTCCCCTTGACCCGGCGCCTGGGCGATTTGTTGCGCAATTGGAGGTTCTCTTCGGGGTGCAGGCGCCACACCCGCTTGGCGTTGACCTGCCAGCCCTCACGCCGCAGAAGCACGTGGATGCGGCGATAGCCGTAGCGCACGCGATTCCGTGCAATCTCCTTGATGCGCCTGATGAGAGCGGCCTGACCGGTCCGTCGCGAGCGGTAGTGGTAGGTTGATCGCTCCACCGGCAAGGCACGACAGGCGTGACGGATGCTGACCTGCCAGGCAACACGCACGTGAATGACCATCTGCCGCTCCCGGCCACGCCTCAGATTTTGCGCCGGATGACGTCCTGCAGCATCTCCTTGTCCAGGCTGAGATCGGCCACCAGCTTCTTCAGCCGCTGGTTCTCCTCCTCGAGCTGCTTCAAACGCTGCGCCATTACGGAGCGATCGAACTAACGGCGTTGCGCAGGACGATATGGCTAAGGGTGCCGATGGCTCCCGTCGGCCCTATGTGGTGCCGAGCAGTTCCGATGTGACGGTTGGGCGACAGAGTTTGAATGTACATTCGACATAAGCCTGTCGTCGCACCCCTGCGCTCAACCGTTGCATGACGCGCGATGCTGCGACAATCGTCACTCGGATCCAATCGTTGCGCGCATTCCATTTGCTGGCAGCAACGCTGCCTGTCCACATGGGACGCTGCATCAAAGAGATTCCGACGACGTGGTGACCGCCAACCTGCGGCCATTCACTGGCCTAAGCATAGGCTGAGGATGCTGCTTCAGCCCTCAGCGGTTTGCTCATTCCAGAGTGGCAGTATGCCACGGCCGTGGTGGCTAGGGTCGAGACTCATTAAATCCACCATACGATAGCAGCGGCGAGGCAGACTGAGGCGAGGAAGTTTCGAGCTAACCTGTCGTATCAGGTGAAGATGCGTCGGAAGTCCTTGAGACGTCCGAAGGCATTCTCAATGCGGTGTCGTTGCTTGTAGGATTTTCTGTCGAAGCTGAAGGCCTGCTTTGGATTCGACCTGTTGGGCACAACCGACTTGGTGCCGCGCTTTTCTAACCACTGCCGCAGTTCTGCGTTGTCGTAGGCTTTGTCGCCGAGCAGCTTGGCGGCGGCCGTGGTGCGACGGATCCGACGCCGAGCCGGCGGACAATCGTGGGCCTCGCCACCGGTCAGAAGGATGGAAAGAAGATGGCCCTTAGCATCTGCCAGTGCGTGGATCTTCGTATTGCGCCCTCCTCGTGAGCGGCCAATCGCCTGTTTCGCCCCCCCCTTTCGGGCGCCCAACGCCGAGCGGTGGGAATTTGACATGCGTGCTGTCGATCATTTGCGTCGCCGTCGACCGACCGCGCTGGGCAAGCTCCTTGAACAACTTCGCCCCTCCGCTCGGCCCACCGGGCGAAGCGGTTGTAGACCATCGTGTATGGGCCGTATTCAGGCGGACAATCCTTCCAACGACAGCCACTCTTCAGCAGATGCAGGATGGCGCTGATCACCCGTCGATCGTCGACACGCTCCTTGCCTCGCACGTCGCTTGGCATATGCGGTTCGATCCGTGACCACTGCTCGTCGTCCAGCCAGAACAGATTGCTTCGCATCCTCTGTGCTCCTTGCCAGCACAGAATCATTATGCGTTTCTCTCCTCAAAAACTATATTGGGTTTCGATCCTAGATGTTTGGGCCAGCGCTATGCCTGAAACAGGCGCACGCTTGCTATTGCCACGATGATCATGCCCCAATGCCGCAGAGCGCATCCGCACGCTACTGAGCGATCAACTATTAAGGCAACGTCACCACTTGCCTCAAAACCGACGACGACTGCAATTATTTCTCGCTGCGCCAAAATGAAGACCGCAAGAGCTTCTCATGAAGTCTGACGCCGAACGTCGTTGCGACAAGCGCCAACGTGCGACAACGTCAGATCCGCAGACACGGACCTGAGAATGTTGACCAATCTTCTGGCAGAAGACGAGTCCAATATTGGACACCAACCGGTCATATTCGTGGTGGTTGCCGATGCAATCGCAACACACCTTCGGCGAGACCCTTGGCATAAATCGTGCTGTCACAATCGCACTTGCCTTCTCTCTATTCCCGCGTGGAGATTGATGTGGCTCAAACGCTAGGGCCATCTCCTGAAATATGAAGGAGGCATTGATGTGAGTGGCAAACTCGTAAAGGAGATGAGGGACATGAAACTCGGAGGAATTTTCTCGTTAGGTCTTGCGATGGTCACCGCTGCATGCGGTCCTATGTCCACTGGGCAGGTCAAGGACCTCAACGTGAAGGACTGGGTCGGCCATAGCTCGGCCCATCTCATCCAGTCGTGGGGCAAGCCGCATCACGACGATCCGACCTCTGACGGCGGTCGCGCCATCGGGTATGTGATTACCAATCAGGCAGTGACGGGGCCGAAGTCGCAGGTCATTTTTCGAGCACAACGCTGCATGATCAACTTCACAGTCGATGCCAACGGCATCATCGATGATGCCACGGCGACCGGTTCCAAGTGCACGATCGGCCCGCACGGCGACATGCATCCGCCTGCCAGCAAGACCTGATTGCTCAAGCGACATTGCTGTCCCCGCCGCAGGCACCAACGCAAGGAGCGTCAGCATTGACGGTCCCCCTTCGTTGTCTTGCGGGCTTTTGTCCGGCCTGGAACACCGTGATTCATCGCGGTAGAATTCAGGTTGCGGCGCTCATGCACCCTTGGTTCCTATACCATCCGACACCTCGGATATCGGTCCAGGTATCCGTCTGGTGACAAAGATGGCATTTTTTGACCTAGGCATGAGGTTGGCCGGCTAGATGTTTACTCCCGGCATTTGCTGGAGCGGGTTGAGGGTGAATCGGTCTGGCTCTTTCGCCCGGAGCTTGCAGATGTACTCGTAGGTCGTGCGGTCTTTGAGGGTCTTGAGGCGTTTGGCGAAGTTGTAGGCGGTAACGAAGTCGGCGAGATGGCTGCGAAGCTGATCGTGGGTCTCGTAGTAGAATCGTTTGACCGTTGCCTCTTTGATCGTTCGGTTCACGCGTTAGATCTGGCCGTTGGTCCAGGGGTGCTTGGGTTTGGTAGGGCGATGGTCGATGTCAGCCTGGGCGCACGTGTATACGAAGGCGTGAGCGCGGAAGGGCTCCCCACGAGCAATCAACTCCTTGATCTCCGCTGCCGTCCAACTCGTGCCCCGGGGATCGGTGAAGTGCAAACCGTTGTCGGTGAGCACTGTATGGATCTTGTGGGGAACAGCGGCGATCAGGTGCAGCAGGAACTCTCTCGATACGGCCGTAGTGGCCTTCTCGTGCAGCTCGGTGAAGGCGAACTTTGAAGTCCGGTCGATGGCCACGAAGTGGTAGAGCCATCCCTCCTGGCTGCGCACTTCGGTGATATCGATGTGGAAGTAACCGATGGGATAGGCCTTGCACTTGCGCTTCCTGGCCTTGCCGTCTTGGACGTCCGGCGGCCGCGAGATGCCGTGGCGCTGGAGACAGCGGTGCAAGGACGAATGGGTCAGGTGCGGTATCGTGGCCTGAAGGGCGTAGCGGCAATCATCTAGTGGCAAGAGCGTTTGCTTGCGGAACGCGAAGATGATCGCCTCGTCCTCGATCGAAAGCACTGTCGACTTCGCGTCCTTCGGCCCCGTCTTCAGATCAGCGACGGAATCCCGCTTTCTCCACTTGGCGACAGTCTTGGGATTGATGCTGTATCGCTCGACGGATCGCCTCTGTCGTTGTGGCGCAGCCGTGAAGAACCTGTCTCATAGCGCATCCCTCAAATCGGCCGACAAGGGAGCACTATCAAATCCCGGGCTCAAACATCTAGGCAGACGCCTCTCCAGGATGGCGGCAGAAACCACAAGCACAGCGTCAAGCTTCTTTGCCAGTCGCTCAAGGCGTTGCGCAACGTTCACCGCGTCGCCGACGACGGTGAACTCATAGTGTTGACCGCTTTCGAGCACACCCGCCGTCTTTAGACCAATGTGAACTGAGACGATATTGACCTGACAGATTGCGCCACACCGGGTGTCGCGTAGGGAGGGGCCGAAGGCCCCGAGTGCAGCGACGCCCGGTGTGGCCACGCCGCTCTCGGCCGGGGTTAGGATGGTGTTGTGAAGCACATCCAACCTTGAACGGAGAACGACATGACCACGGAGAAGAAGGTAGCACGGCGCAAGCTCACTTTGCTCGAGCTTGCCGGCCAACTTGGCAATGTAAGCAAGGCCTGCCGCATCGTCGGCTACAGCCGCCAGCAGTTCTACGAGATCCGGCGCAACTTCCAGACCTACGGCGCCGACGGCCTGCTCGACAGGATCGCCGGCCCGCGCAACCCGCACCCCAACCGGGTCGGCGAGGACGTCGAGAAGGCGATCCTCGACCATTGCCTGGCCCATCCCTGCCACGGCGCCCTGCGAGTCGCCGGCGAACTGGCGCTGGCTGGCATCCAGGTCTCGTCGAGCGGGGTGCGCGGCGTGTGGAGCCGCCACGGCCTGCTTGGCAAGCACGACCGCTTGATGCGACTGGAGAAGGCCTCGGCCGACCGCGTCGTGCAGCTCAACGAAGAGCAGGTCGCCGCGCTCGAACGCTTCAGCCCCGAGTTCCGCGAACGCCACATCGAGGCCCACTACAGCGGCGATCTGGTGGCCGTCGATACCTTCTTCGTAGGTCACCTGAAAGCGATCGGCAAGGTCTACCTGCAGACCGCCATCGACTGCTGCTCACGCTTCGCCTGGGGCCGGCTCTACACCAACAAGATGCCGCTGACTGCCGTGCATCTGCTCAACACCGATGTTGTGCCCTTCTTCGAGGAATACGGCGTGCCCATCAAGACCGTATTGTCGGACAATGGCCGAGAGTTCTGCGGACGGCCCGACCGCCATCCCTACGAGCTGTACCTTCAACTCGAAGGCATCGAGCAGCGCAAGACCAAGGTCCGGCGCCCACAATCCAACGGCATCGTCGAGCGCTTCCATCGCACGCTACTCGACGAGCACTTCCGCATCGAAGGGCGCAGGACCTGGTTCGAGACCGTCGAGCAGATGCAGGAGGCGCTCGACGCCTACCTCGTCACCTACAACACTGCCAGGCCACACCAAGGCCGTGGCATGAACGGCCGCACCCCCGGCCGCGCCTTCCTCGACCGTATACCCGCAAACGACAACCCACAGGAGGACAACGACCAGAACATCGACCAGACTGAAGCCGCCTGACTACCGGTCAGGGCGCGGCAACTGTCAGCCGATTACCGTCCCAGAACAACCAATGTAAAGTCCGATGGCAGCATCAAGTGCAGGCTTAGCCTCCTCTCGCCTCTGTCGTTTCCTCCGGATGAGCGACGACGCGCCAGCGCCGGCCGCAGCCGACGTCGGCATCGCCATGGGCACCGGCACCGACGGCGCGATCGAGAGTGCCGGCGTCACCCTGCTCAAGGGAGCTCTCATGGCGATCGTCAAGGCGCGGCGCTTGTCCCAGGCGACCATGCGCAACATCCGGCAGAACCTGTTTTTCGCCTTTGTTTACAACGCCGCCGGCGTGCCGATCGCGGCCGACGTGCTGTATCCGCTCTTCGGCATCTTGCTGTCGCCTATCATCGCGGCAACAGCCATGGCGCTGAGCTCGCTGAGTGTCATCGGCAATGCGCTTCGGTTGCGCACCCTGCATCTGTAAGGGCGAGGAGATCCCGCCGCCATGAACTCATTCGAGGTCGTGTCGACGGGAGATGCACGCGCCACAATGGTCCAGGTCTTGCTTTCAAGATTGCAACGATCATTGAAGTCGTGGGCGTGGGGGCCATCGTCATCGCGGCAGTTGCGTCGACTAACGTTTTCGCCAAGGCGGGGGTGAGGAGTGGCTGGAATGGCGCGATGCCGAGCTATCTGGCTGATCTCGGCCGCGGCATATTGCTGGGACTGGAGTTCCTCGTAGCGGCCGATATCCTCGTAGCGGCCGATATCATCGGAACCGTCGCCCTGGCACCGACCTTTCACAGTCTCGGCGTGTTGGGGTTGATCATCACAATACGAACCTTCTTGAGCTTTTCGCTCGAAGTCGAGATCGAAGGACGATGGCCATGGAAGCGCACTGAATAGGTTCTCCAAACACCAACGGGGCAAGAAGCCCGACGCCGCGATTTGAGAGCTCGAGGCAGCCGCAACCGCACATCGTTGATCCAGATCAAGGAAAACCGGGCCGACAGGGCCTAGGTTTAGCATGGTCTTTTTATGCAACAGTCGATGATACTGGCTTGCTCTCGGCTTCTGACGCATAGTCGAAGCGCCATCAGTTGTGTGCCGTTCGGCCAACCCTGAACCACGCGGATGTGGAATGCGCGTTTTGGGCATAGTCTTCGTAGCCTTGATATGCGCACTCGCCTTTGGTGGTGCGGCGTCGGCTCATTCGCCTGTTCATCATGAGCAGCGAGCTGCTCCTACCCACGCGGATCATTCCGTCCAGGGCGACGCCTCGCGATCCACACACGCAGTTGGACCGCGAGAGCGAGCAGCGGCTGCCTTGGCATTCACAGCCTTGGCTCTGCCACGGGACATCGGTAGTCCGAACGAAATTTCATCGGATGTCGATCTTAGCGGCGACTGCTGCGGGGTCGCTTGCCATGCCGCAATCGGCGGCAGAACCTACGACAGTCGAACATGGCACTTGCCACTCAGCGCAATTATCACCGTAGCGCCATCGCTGCACGGCTCAAAGCAAGGTCGGCTAGAGAGACCTCCGCGCATCTTCTGATCCAGTCGTCGTCGTGAAAGGCAGAAGCTCGGCGGCCCTTTAGGCCACCGGGGCGGCAATTCGCGTACGACCATCTGAGGGACGACACGGATCTGACGATTCGTGCGCCTTCACGTTCGCGCTTCTCTCTCTTCTTGATCACGGCATAGCTATGAAATCCCAACCGTGCCTGAGCCATGACGCTCTTCCATGCGCTTGCCCAGAGCCGCCTATCAGTCAACTTCGCCGTCGCGAGCTTGAGACCAAACCTTGTCCCGTTAGCGACCCTTCTGGGCCGATGGGGGACAAGACACTCGGTCCGGCGAGCGGGATTGACCACTTGGGCGATGTCCCTGCTAGACGCGCGTACGTCAATGATCCGTTGGCAAAGCTTTGTGTCCAGTTTCCGCATATGAGGTACTCAGCAGGCCGCCCCCTGTTCCGCCAGGGGGATGCAGCGGATGCAATCTTTTACATCGGCTACGGCCAAGTGCACCGGTTGGTGACGACCGAGAAGGGCGATGACCGGCTTGTCGCGATTCTCGGCCCCGGTGCTTTTTGTGGCGAGGAATGCCTCGCGAATAAGCCGTATCGCACCACGTCAGCCGTTGTCGTTGAAGACGCTGAAATCGCGAGGATCGAGAGGAGCTTGATGCCCAACTTGCTCCGGGAGTGGCCAGACCTCGCCGGCGCTTTTACAGCATTCCTGGTTGCGCACAGCCTCGAAACCGAAGCCGCCTTGATCGACCAGCTCGTCGGATCGGCCGAACAGCGTTTGGCGCGCGTACTGCTCAAACTTGCCAACGTCGGCAACGGGAGTCGCGACTTCGGCATCACATCGAACGTCAAGCAGGAGATGCTGGCAAATCTCATCGGCTCAACGCGCCCAAGAGTGAACTACTTCCTGAACAAGTTCAGGCGTCTCAACCTAATCGAATACGGAGGCCACCTGCCGCCCGGCACAATAAAGGTGCATACTCGTTTGAGACGAATGGGCGAAATAGATTGAGATGCCGACGCGTTCGATTGCGTCGCCTCATTGGCGACGAAGCCAGCACTAGTCCTGCGCCAGACGCCCCGGGCCACTGACGCGAGGTCATTGCACGCATGGTTCCGAGTCTCAAATTGGACAGCGCGAACCGCACGCTTGGCCCAAGGTTTTGCTGAAGGAGATTTGCCATGACGAATCGTTGGACACCTGCCTTAGCAATTGCCGCGAGTGCGGTAGGATTCATGATGTTGACTCAAGTCACCTGGGCGCAGTCAACCGATGCCACGAAAAGCCAGCACATGCGGGGCGGGACGCAACCCGGACCCGGGACGCACGGCCACTCCTCTTCGCCTAAGCCGGGTGAAACGAAGGAGATTCAACAGCAGCAGCACACCATGCCGGCCACGCCTAACCATTCGAGTGGACCAGCTACCGGCAAGCCTACTCAGTAGGCCGGGGCCCCCTCCTGACGGGACTGCCGCAACACTTCCGCTCCGATAAGGCGAGGTACAGAGGCGCGCCCGCGGGCAAATGAAGCGCCAAACCGGCTCTACGAGGAGAGAGACAAGCATCGCTGGTGGACCGGTAAGGCGTGTGTCTTCCTGGCGCAATTGCTTAGCCCCAGCCAAGGCCGCGCCCTTCTTCTTGTGCCGCTCCTTGTAGCCTTGACGACTCACCAATCGTGTCGGCCGCTAAGTCCGTTACTTCCTTTGGCGTGCGCTGTGTGATTCCACGAACAAGATACCGAAGGCTGCGACGAGCAGGCCCAAGAAGGTAGAGGTTTCAATATCCTCTCCGAAGAACAGTGCGCCGTAGCCCAGTGCGATGAACGGCGTCAAGAAAGTGAAGGCATTGCCTTCATGCAGCGGGACGCGGCTCCGGAGTACAAACAATAGGCACCGAACCAGGGCTGTGCCAACCAAGGCAAGACCGAGCCGGCTTCCAACAAAACTGTAGGACCACACAACGGCCAGCGGATCTTCGACAACAACAGCGGCAACACTCAACGGCATGAAGCCGAAAAGACACTGTGCAGACGTAGCCACGATCGGATCAACGTTGCCAGCGACTTTGCGAGTGAGGACATTGCCAGTTGCGACACCTGTGGCTGCAATCACGAGGTACGAAAAGCCTAGAGAGAAGTCGGTGGAGCGACCGCCCACCCAAGGTGGGATGGCAATAACGAGAACGCCCCCAAAACCGCGCATCAGACCGATGACCTGAAGGGAAGTCGGCCTCTCCGCCCGGAGCGGATATGCCAATAGAGCGGCAATGAACGGCCGCACGTGAGTAATCGTGGTCGCCATACCAGGCGAAACAAACTCGGAACCTCTGAACATTCCCAGGTAGCCAAAGCTTATCGTTCCGACGCCGATGAGCGCGAGATATGCCCACGTACGCGGTTCACGAGGTATCGGGCGACCAAAGCGGATCGCAACTCCAGCCAATACTGCGCCAGCAACCAATGCTCTTAGGGCGGCGAAAGTCAAATGCGGAGCACTGCTCGCACCCATGAAAATGAGCGGATAGCAGAGGGCCTCCAATGCTGCAACGATGGTAAGACCAAACCTGTCCAACGTTGAGGTGGAATGGCTCATGCGACGCAAGTCATCTTGCCCTCTAAGACCCATGGAGCGCGGAGCATGTGCTGCACGCGACCTCGCCCGGCTTCAGGTAAAATCAATGGTTGTCGATAAAGGGATCTGGGCTTCAGTTGGCGAGCGCCTCCCCTCCCTCCGGCGATCGTCAGACACCCGACAAGCGGCGAACCTGCGAATCCGACTCAGCGACGATCGTCGTCATAGCGATAGCGGTGATCGGCCGGATGGCGCACTTCCGGAAGCCTGAGCCAAGCTCTTACGAGATCCATTCGCAGCATGGCTTCATGGTCTTTGTCCTCTTCGCACAAGCGGAGCGCCAGCCGTAGTTGGCCGCGCATATACCAGACCTCGAGCGGTGTATGGACGTGATCGGGCGGCTCGGGCTTGCCTGGCACGGCGATGGATCGCCACTCTGTTACCAAGTCATCAAGCGCCTTGCGGCATGTGTCAGTGGCCCGTGCAATACCAGGCAGGGCGATAGTCGCAATGACCAAGACTCCGAGGCATATCGCGCTGCTGATGCCTTTCCTGCCCGGATGTCCCGATTGTCGCTCATTCTTCATCGTTCGCAGTCCGGCGAGAGGGTACGAAAAAGAGTCTCGATAGCCGCGGGACAAAGCCAGGAACGTCGCGTCGATAGCGTTCATACAGACTGCCGAATTCGGCGGCGGCAGCCCGCTCCTCGACGCGAGCCAAGCGCACATACATGAAGACGAGTACGGGGAACATCCCCAGAGTCAACAAGGTCGGCCACTGAAGCAGGAAGCCATACATCACAAGGATGAAGCCGACGTATTGGGGATGACGCATGTATCCATAAACGCCAGTCGTGACCAGCTGGTGCTGTCGTTGGCCCTGATAGAGCGCCTTCCAGCCTACTGATATCAGCAAGAAGCCCGCACCGATGAAGAGGAAGCTCAACACGTGGAACCGGCCGGCGTGTGGATTAGCCTGCCAGCCAAACATCATCTCGAGAAGATGACCGGCGTCGTGGGAGAACCAGTCGACATTAGGGAATCGACTCTGCAACCGGCCTGACAAGACGTAGATCGTCAGCGGAAAGCCATACATTTCGGCGAACAGGGCAACCAAGAAGGCACTGAAGGCGCCAAAGGAACGCCAGTCTCGCCCTGTATGCGGCTTGAAAAAGGTGAAGGCGAATTCGATGAAGATCACCGAGTTGACGATGACCAGAGACCTGAGCCCACAGGCAGGAGAGTGATCTTGCAAGATCGCCTTCGTCATCAGTCGGGATGGGTTTCGTCAAGCCGATCATCAGCGTTGCGTCGCTGCCCGCCGTGACCGCCGTGCCCATAATGCATGAAGAGATGCATCACAAGACACAGCAAGAGAACGAGGAAGGGCAGAACACCTAGAACGTGCGCTCGGTGTTCGGTAAGCAGGAGAAAGCCGCCTGCAGCGAGGAAGCCGATCAGCACCCACGGGAACGGTTGACGCCACCAAGCTGGCTTATTTGTATGATCCACTTGTCGGTCGGCCCCTCTGTGTTGATCGAGGCGCGCCGCCAGAAGTCGTTGGGCGCTTCGAGCGTGGCCCCTTCTGAGGAACGCGTGCACTGGCGCGCGCTGTAGATCCGCGAATGGCTGGGCGTCTTGCCATTGACCATGGTAGATGAGCCGCAAGTCGGGGGCTTGTGAGAATGCAGGAGCCCGTGATTGTTAAACAGCGGACCAAGGTTCCGAAACCACCAACGAAATACGGTTTGAGCGATGAGGGATGAACCTTACTGGTAGTTCACCCTTCGCTGATATCCAATTTGGGACATCGCCAGAGGTATTCGCTTGAGCGCAACAATGCGAAGCGTCGAGCCCTCTTCTCTTTTCCGTATGTCCACTCCCCTAGTGATGTTTGTACCAGCCCACCCCCCTGATGTCGTTCCAAGCATCAGTTTGATGGCAGAGATAGCATTGCTCGACCCGGGCATGCTCTTGGCCCGCCACCTTCTTCGAGACCATCTCGAAGTGACCCATGTAATGACTGGGCGGAGCTTGATGGCACTGCGCGCACTCGGTCGAACTGGGCGACGGGTGTTTGAAGCCGGCCACATTCCACGTCACCGTCGAATGGCAGGCAGCGCACTCCTTACCGAACAGGTCGCGGTGCGGACTGCGGTTGCTGTGACAGGCGAAGCAATCGAGCGTGCCCAGGTCAGTGGACGCGTGACCCGACAGTGGCGCAAACCAGGGAGACGGTTGGTTCACAAGCCTCGAGCGCCCAATTGCGATCAGAGCATCGTGGTCCATGCGGGTCGGACGGACTTCACCCAAATGCTCGACGTGGCATGTCGCACAGGTCTGAATGGTCGCGTGAAAGGCCGTCGATTCGCGGGCGAGCGTCGTAGCGTCGGCCGCATGACATGAGATGCAGGCTGCGGCTTCCGCGCCCTTGACCGGCGTATGGCACGCCTCGCACTGATTGGAGAGAAAGGCATGCTTGGTTGAAAGGGCGCCCGGCCTCACCAATGTGGCCCAGTGAGGCAAGCTGGCCGATCCCTTACGATAGACGGTACCGACAGCTATGATAGAGCTGGCGACAGTCGCCGTTACAAGCGATAGGTAAATAAGCGCCTTCCATTTCATGGAAGCCACCGCAGCCCATAATAGATGCCCCCGCCGATATGCAGCAACAGGAGCCCGTACATTAGAATCGACGCGACGATGTGGACGACAATCCATCGACCGGCGATACGTTTGGCGGTGTCGCGCATCCCGAGCGAGTATTCGATGTCTGCAATCGCATCGACGAGTGTCAGGATAGGGACATCCGGTGCGGCTGCGCCGACAGTGGCTTGGCGCCCGAGGTGAAGCGCGATGCGATCATAGGCCGTGCGTAACGTCCCGAGCAGCGCCTGCTGCCGGCGTACTTCCGTCCCGAGATGTGCAAGATAGTAACGGCCGATAAAGCCCGTCCCGATCACAATCACAATATCCGCAATCAGCGCGATGCCCAGGCCGCTTTGATATTTGTGTCCCGAATGCAGGATGGCAATCAGGGATGCTAGAAGCCCGCCGTAGATGTGGAAGCTAAGAAGGCGGCCCAGCGAAACATGCCGCGTCACGCGAACTTTCAGCCAACCGATGTACTTGACGGCGGGGTAGACGAGCGCCAGCAGCATGAAAGTTGCTGCCATGATCCCCAGTACTCCGCCGGCCAGGCTGCCCGCAAAGCGCGGCGAAACGTGCAAGAGATAGCCAGGCGCAAGGAAGAGCAGCAGTGTTCCGAGCGCCAGGACGACAACTCGCTCTTTGTCGCCCATGTCAGGCGTCGACCGTGATGTCGCCCAGAGAATGGGCTTGGCAGGCGAGTATTATCCCGGACGCCTTATCGTCGTCCGTCAGCGCGTTTTGAACCTCCATAGCAACCTGACCAGCCAGCAACTTGGTCTTGCAGAGGCCACAGGTCCCTACGCGGCAGGAATAGTCGATCGGCACGCCGATCGACTCCGCCACCTCAAGGACCGTCTTGTCGGGCGGGAGAGGCGCTGATTTGTGAGACCGGTCGAAGGAGATGGTCGCCGTCGCCGGACCCGCCACCGGTATGGATTCCATCAACGGAGGTGTGGCAGCCTCGACCCGCTCGACAAGCTCCGTCACCATCAAAGGTGGCGGTGGGGGCGGCAGAGGACGCGGCGGCGGCACGGCCCCGGTGGCCGGACCAAAAGCTTCAGTCTTGACCTGGTTGGCTGGCACACCCAATTCGCTCAGGATGCGCCGTATAGCCTCCATCATGGGCGGTGGACCGCACAGGTGCACGCGTCGACTTTCTAGTGAAGGTACTGCATGGGCGAGTGCGTCCTTCGTTATCTGGCCTTCCAAGCCCATCCATGCTGATCCTTCCGACCTCGCGCCGACCGACGCCACAACATGAAGCTTGGGATGACGGCACTGCAGGTACTCGAGCTCTTCACGGAAGATCAGCTCGTCGGTGTTCCGTGCAGCAAGGATCAGGAAGATCTCGCCTGGCCAGCTCATGT
>CAZPOS010000032.1:0-31963 GCA_964588065.1 uncultured Reyranella sp. | reverse complement strand
CGGGCACGATCATCTCGATACCAAGCGGCCGGCCCTGGCCGTCGAGCCGCTCCTTCCATTCATTAATCCAGGAGAAGCGATGCCGTCGCCGCTGCGAGGGTTGGCGGATCGAGGTGGCAATGGTGGTCGACTGGAGTCGGTCGAGCGCCGCCTTCAGGCGCTCGTAACTCGCCTTGCCCGTCCCGCGCTCGGTGAAGGCGAGGATTTCGTGGGGCGTGGCGGCGATCAGGCGGGACGTCGGCAGGCCAGCGTCGCGCGCCTCGACCAGTTGGCTGGCCGCCCAGATCAGAACGTCGGCGTCCCAGATCGTCGCCATGCCGTGTTCAGGCGTCGCCTCGACCACGATCCATGTCTCGCCCATGCGGAAATCGATGGATGCCACACGCTTTGATTTGGCGAGGCTGAAGAACGGCCAAGCCATGAGATCTTGCGCATCACGCGGGGCGAGGTCGCCCGGAATCGAGCGGAACAGGTCGAGCTGGGCGCGCTCCGCGCTCATCCGTCCGCGATGATGAAGACGGGAGGACATGGGCGTCAGCGCTGGACGGTATCGTTGGACAGCCGTTTGGCGGGGTGGACGATGCCGCGTCCGGGATCGGCGGTGGAGTTGCGGGTTCCCAGCTCGGCCCAGGCATCCAGGTCTGCAATGGCGTAGACGATCCGGCCGCCGAGCTTCCGATAAATCGGTCCTGTCCCGTAGCAGCGGTGCTTTTCCAAGGTGCGTGCCGACAGTCCAAGGTGAACGGCGGCATCAGGCGTCTTGAGAAAGCGCGGGGTGACAACGGACGGGACAGGCGACATCGTGGGCTCCTCCAGAGATGTGCAGGCCATCGTCGGCCCGCGTTGAAGCATCGGAGGGAACCCTGGAGGGCGCTGGCCGTCCGGTGGGAGGGACTGAATGGTGGTCAGTGGAATTGTCCCACCGCCTGCAGCGCGTCAGCGTCCGGCCAGAAGCGCGCGATACCCGCCACCCATGAGTTTTCGAGCCTCGCTCACGAGGAGCCGGGTGCGGCGGCGCTCAGGTGAATCCTTCCAGGCCGCCGAGCGAAGGTCTGGCATGTGCGGATAGACGAGCGTTCGCGCCATATCGCGGGGGTTGGCGCCGGCGAAGGAGGCGTCCAGCAGATCAAGAAAAAGGACCAACCGGCGGCGTTGGAAGGGCGTCGGCATCAAGCCGATCGGAAGCTCGGAGTCGCCTTCGCCTTCTATCCATCGCCAGAGCCTTGTCGCGACTGCGGCGCGCAGGCGGTAGTGATCGTCGATTGGAATGATCGTCGCCAACCGACGACCAGGCGTCGCGTCGCGCAGCCAGATCCGGTGGCGGTCCCCGCTATCGGATAGAACTAGGTGGCGACCGTTGGAAAGGCGGCGGTCCGCGACGATGCAACCGAGAGCATCAAGGTCAATCGAACGCGCACCGACATAGTCATCCGGAGCGGTGTCCAGAACGACGGTGGCCACAGCGGCATGGGGCGCCCACAGCGCAGGCGCGTCTTCGGCGGGTAGATCGGGCGTACACGGGAAAGGATAACCCCCAGCGGTGCGCGAGCGCGGTGAGTTCGCGTTCCTCATCGCAACCGCCCATGGCGATGCGCGCCATTAGGGCATGATATTCGCGGCAATATTCGGGGTTACGTCTGAGGAACTCTTGCGCGAAGTCGGCGTAATCGAGATGGGCGAAATCTTCAGCAGACCGTGGCGACCGCCAATCATGCACAATCATTGTCACCTCCCCAAGCTCGGATTTTGGGAGCGCACGCTCAGTGCATCTTCAGGTGTGGGGAAGGCACCAATTCTGCATATGGTTGTGCTTGGCGTAGGATAACTTAACGACGGTCAGTGTCCGCTGTGCCTACTGCAGGCGGGGACCCAGCAAGTGCCGGTAGCCCGCCTCGCACATCCATCGTGCGCGCGCAAGGTGGCTATCGTAGACGGTGCGCGCCCGTTGGGGCTCAAGTTCGGTATCCAGTCCGAATATGATCTGCACAACTTCGCGCCAGTCGGTGCCTTCCTTCGCGGCTTCCAATAGACGGAGGTAAGTGACGAAGTGGCGCTCGTCATAAGGTCCAGGCACGTGGAGCGCCGGAGGGCTATCTTCAAAAGGCGGGATGGCTGCCATTACCGCGTTCCGTTCACGCTCATTCGCAACCCGGCCCTGGTGCATCACACGGCCTGCTGCGCTGCAGAAACGTTGTACCCAACCGGGTCACAGGTTCTCCCTTCAATGGTATAACTAGAGCGGGTGACAATACAGAATGTGGAGGTCAGAGTCGGTCAATAATGGCTTCTTCGCGCGTGCGCGTATTATAATGCGTAGCGTTAGAATACCCGAACGTCTTCTAAGCTGCGGATGGATATCCGCAAACTCCTTGGCGCAAACGTTCGCCGGTTCCGAGTCGCAGCGTCGCTCAGCCAGGAAGCTGTTGCCCACCGGATGGGCGTCGACCGAGCCTATATAAGTGCGGTCGAGCGAGGCGCACAGAACGCGACGCTTCTTTCGGTCTGGGAGATTGCGCAGGCGCTCCGTGTGCGCCCGGCGCAGCTGCTCGACGAATCCATCAATACGCCGCAGGATTCCGCTTGAAAGTTTAGCGGCGCTCAAAGAACGCGATCGGGTCGACCTCAAGAATATCGGCGAGCTTCTCCAGCATATCGACTGTCGCGGCGTGCTGCTCCCGCTCAAGAAGCCCGACATAGTTGCGATTGATGCCGGCACGATCGGCAAGCTCCTCCTGCGACATGCCCCTTGCCTGCCGCAACTGGCGCAAATTCCTTGCAACGATCTCCCGTAGCTTCATGCACGGGTCGTCGCTGGGTCCCTAATATACTACCACCCAATATACTAGGGAATCGTAATCCCGTATCGGCGTAGATGCGGAAATCCCCGCCCGGAGCAATCCGAGCGGGGATTGTCCTGGGCGGATCAGTCCCCGCCGCGGCGGGGACGCGACCAGACCAGGTCGAAGACGCCGTTCTCACCTTCGAAGAGCTGCGGGAAGATCGGAGCGATGAAGCTCGGGTCATCGATCTTCAGCGAGAGGTAAGGGCGACCGTCGTTGGTGCGCTTGGCCCAGGCTGCGCCGACTTCCGCCTCGCCGACAAGGACCCGATGGGTGGGGGCGTTGTCGCTGCCGCGGCCGTCCTCGGGGACGATGCGGACGGTCTTGGCCTGGACGCTGAGGGTGGTGATCGAGCCCTTGTACTCGCCGCCCGCCTTCTTGAAGCTGCCGATGTTCGCCATGATGAAATCCTTCCCTGTGCTCTAAGCCGCCCATTTGCGGCCTCGATGGCGCAGTCGAAGCCGGGTGCGATCGGCGCCGCAGCGCGAGCCCGCAGCGTCAGCGAAGGACGGCGTGGACGGGCTTTCTTGTCCCGCGAGGAATGACCGGGCCGGAATGGGCCGTCAGGGGAAGAAAGTGCGGACGCGCTGTTGCGGCCAGCCGATCGAGGCGAAGCCGTCTCCCGGATAGATCAGCCGTCGAAGAGGCCGTTTGGGTTGGCGCTGAGATCAGGAAGGGGATTCAAGGACACGTGTCGGCTCCGACGCGGCGGGCGGAAGCTGGGCGATCCTTGCTGAATGTCCTCGCCGCCCATGCCGCGAACGAAACCCCGGACGCAGGCGGCCGATCTTTCCGCGACTCGAAGGAGACCACAGCGCCGGCGTTTGTCCTGGTCGTGCCCCACGGGACGGGGCCGGCCGCCCCCTCAGTGTCCTGCGTGGATAGCTCCAGGCGGGGATTGTAGGGCCGTCGCCGGGCCTGCTGCACCGGAACGGGCGATGCGGGACCAGCTCGCAGCACCGATGACGATCGCACCGACCCAGGCGAGCGCATGGCGCCAGCCGTCGGCATGGAGGCCCAGGCTGGCGATGCCGTCTACGGCGCTGTAGCCGGCGACGCCGGCCGGAACGGCGAAGGCCAGGGCGATGGTCGCGCGCAGGATGGGTGAGCGCACCATTTGGAACAGTAACTGGCCGAGCAGCAGGGTCGCGATGGCAGAGGCTGCGCCGATGCCGAGGGCGGCGAGGATGCCCGAGCCGTTCGAATGGGCCCAGAAGCCGGCCGCCATGCCGGCGTAGAGCGGCAGGGCAAAGATCGCGAGGGTGAACACCAGCCAGAGAATGTAGAGACCGGCGGCGATGCCCAGGATGAGCAACAGAGTCATAGCGTCCTCCATGACGAACGGATCGTCGGACGCGCTCTCCACCACCACCACAGCGCACGATGTCCGATGACTATAGCAAAACAGGGCATCCACCGGAAACCCGTATCGGGCGTCGGTGGATGCGAGGGGCGACGTCGCCCGATCTAGCGGGCGAACGGGTCATATTCCCGCACGATGCTGTCGACGTCCCCGTCGAACTCCCGGGCCTCGATGACGCCGAACATCGAGTCGTCGATCGCGAAGACGATGATGCTGGCCATCAGGGTGCGGGCGAGGCTCCAGGCGTGCGATTGGGCGATATCGAGGGGCATTGATCCGGCTCCTGTCTTCGGAGCGGGGACCATCCCCGCTCGACAGGCGCCCGAAGTGTCGGACGGAAGGCCGCAATCACCGCGCAGGCGAAAGCCGGAGAGGCCGCACGCGCAGCCGTAGCGGACCCTTTACGGGTTGATGGCGCCAGACCTTGCGTCAGACCAAGGAATAGCGCCTCCAAGAGCGGGAGGGTTTTCGCGCGGACGGGAGCCGGCCGCCGCTCACCGCCCGCCGCCATCGCGGAGAAGAACGCCGCCAAGGCTCGCCGCTAGGCGACACTAGTCGCTGGCGATATTGCTGCGTCGCCCTGATTGCCGGACGCCCAGCTCCGTGACGACCGCCGCTGATCTTGACGCAGGGCCGAGCCGACCGCGAAGCGGCCGCCGACGGCGGTACAACGACGGCGATGTCGTGCCATGCGCTGACGACCCCGACGACAAGCGAGGACGTCATGGATGGTCGGGAACCCGACATTGGGAGGAGGCTTACCGCCTCGATGCCGATCAACAGACGAGGGCCGCGGGACCGTTGTGGCGGCCCGCGGCGGTGGGAGGGCCGACCTCGCGGGGGTTGCGAGGCCGGCCCCGATGACGGTCAACCGGCCGGGTTCCAGATGATGACCTTCTTCGTAGCGTCGTCGCCGGGAGCCGGGGCGATGTTGCCGTAGATGGTCCCGAACTCGGGGGCCGAGAGCGAGACGGACGTGTATTCCGCGCCCGTGCTGTTGGAGAAGCGCTTCCAACCGGCGCCCAGTTCGAAGCCGTTCTTACGGCTGATGATGCGGAAGTCGGGCTCGTTTTCCTTTGCCTTGCGGCCATTCGGGACGATCGAGATCTGAGCCGTGACGGTCAGGGTGGCGAGCGTGCCCTCGAGGCTGCCGTCGGCTTTCTGGGTGAGGTTCGCGATGGTGGCCATGTCGTAAACTCCTTCGGTTGCTCGGGACCATCCCCGATGGCGCCACCGAAGGGCCCGGACGCCGACGTCACCGAGCGCAAGCGAAGGGAAACCCCTCAGGGTTGACGTAAGAAGGCGGCCGAGGACCGCAGAAAGCGGCATGAAACGGGGTTGGTCTCGAAGCGGCCGGGGCGGAGTCGCGATGCTTGGCCACGCACCTCACCAGATGGGGAGGGACAGCCGCACGCCGTCACTCGCCTGCCACGGCGCGCCCGATCTCGCCCGCAAGTTTGGAAAACAGCCAGCCGCCGCCTTCGCCCAGCCGACGGCGACGACTGGGCGCCAGTACCCGCCGCCTGAAACGCCGGCAAGGGACACCCAATCAGATCTCGCCCGGCCCTGTCGGGCCTCTGCGGCGACATTGCCTCTGCCGTCACGCTGCACCAAGAGCCTCATCGACCAGGGCGATAGATCGGATCAGCGCATGGCTGGCCGCCACCCCGCGCGTTCGGCCTCCGCGAGCGAGCAGAACCATCGCTCGCCGCGCGCCAGGTCGATCCTCGTCCCATCATAGTCACGCTGGCCGGGGGCATGGACGATGCGCCGGCCATCGGCGCTGACATTGCCCTTGAACGGGCAGCGTGAATTGACGGGCGCGGCCGAGCCGGTCGGTGCGTATGTGCGCTCGTTCTGGTGGGTGCGCTCCTGGACCTCACGCCACAACCAGGGCGGCGTGACCTCGCCGGCCCAGACGCCGATCCGCTGACGCCGCGCCGATTGTTCGGCCGCCCGATAGGCGCCGTCGCTGTAGCGTGGGTAGTCGAGCGCCCATCCGTTGGCGACGAGCCAATCGCCGACGTCGCGGCCGTGCGCCGAGCAGCGAGCGACAGAACGGCCGCCGCGATCGTGGTAGGCGGGCACGCAGCGCACGGGCGCGGTCCCGAGCCAGACCCGCAGCGCCTCGCCCGAACGGAGCCCGCATGACCAAGCCTGTCGCTTGGCATCGGAGCATTGCTGCTTGCGCTCCGGTGCGTCGACCCCGAGGACGCGGATGCGGCTGCGACCGATATCGAAAGTGTCGCCGTCGATGACCACGGCGCGGCCGGCGACCGGCGCGAGCGTCCCTGCAGGCGCGACGGCCATCGCAAACAGCATGAGCGGAAGAACGAGCGAGGCGCCCATCAACAAAAACCCTCCATTGGCGCCTTGATCTCCGAAGCCTCTCCCAGGCCTTGCTGTGGAAAGCCGCTCTGTCCCGCGGGCGACAATTCACACACCCTGACGCATATCAGTCAGTCGACGCAAAGGGCGGCGCTTACGCGCCGCCCCTGTCGCGGAAGTCCCAGGGCTTGATGCCCATCGCCGTCGCCTTGTCGGCGAGGTTGTCCTGGATGCCCGTGCCGGGGAAGACCAGCACGCCTTTGGGCATCGCCTCCAGGATGCGGTCGTTGCGCTTGAACGGCGCGGCCTTCTTGTGGCGGGTCCAGTCGGGCTTGAACGGGACCGAGGTGACGGCGCGATGGTCGGCCCAGCGGACGGCGATCCGCTCGCCCCCGGTTGGGGTGTCGCCATGCAGCAGCACCATGTCCGGGTATTTGGCGAGGATCTTGTCGAGCGTCGACCAGACGA
This sequence comes from uncultured Reyranella sp., assembly GCA_964588065.1. GTDB lineage: Bacteria > Pseudomonadota > Alphaproteobacteria > Reyranellales > Reyranellaceae > Reyranella. Next base: position 24,964 of record CAZPOS010000032.1, on the reverse strand, counting down.
AGCTGACGTCGTTGTAGCCAGGACCGGACGACACGGCAATCCGGGCGCCCGGGGGGATCAGGACCTGCCTGTCGGTCCAGCGCCGCGCATTGATGAAGTCGCGACTATCGACCACGGCCGAGGTCAGCGCCTTGTGGTTGACCTTCGAGCCGGTGCGCGGCGTCCAGGCGTTGCGGGTGTGGGTGCGGAACTGGTCGGCGCAGGCGTCGCGGAAGAATTCCATCGCGTCTCGGCGTTCGATCATGGTCGCTCCTTCCCGCAGCAGACGCTCCAGTTCGACCGAGCGGACCTCCGAACCGTCCTGTTCGCGCTGACTGCGCTTCTGGGCCTGTTCATTGTCGTCCAGCTCCCGCTCGACCCGTTCGGCGGCGCGGTGGAAGACGTTGGTGACGCCCCAGAGAAGGTCTTCCAGGTCGGGTTCGAGGCGGGTGTCGACGAAGGTCGAGACCATGGCGTCGAAAATGTCTGCGACGGCGCCGGAGGCGGCGCGGGCTTCGGGCAGCGGCCTAGCGTCGGGTTCGTCCGAGTAGGGTCGGTAGCCGTAGAGGGCCATTTCCTGAAGGAGATAGGCGGTGGGGGATTCCTCGTGGTCGGGTTCGTGTTCGGGTCCCGCGTTTTCGGTCGTCATGGTCGCGCCTTTCGGTAGCGGCCGCGCCCTTCGCGGCCTTCGCAGGCGACGAAAGACGGTGGGCGTACCGGCCCTGCACCGGCCAGCGACAGCGGTCCCGCGCTCGTCACGGGAGGACGGCCGCAGCACCGCGCAGGACGGCGGGCGAGGCTTTCCTGTCCCGCGAGGAATGAGGGCGCAGCGCTCAGGGGAGGAAAGTCGATGCCAGCCGTTGCGGGTCCGGGGCGCTTGCCGTCTCGATCGCCCTCTTGAGAAGGCCGTAGGTGCGGGCCTCTCCGATCCGCCGCACCTGACCGCGACCGTCACGCATCGGCCCGGACCCAAGCCGTGAGCGTCCCCCGTGCCGGCCTCAGCTAGGGGCCACGAGGAACCTGCCGACATCGGCGGGCACGAGCTGCACCCGCAGCATCGCCCGGAGCCGCTCGGCGCCCATTAGACGCAGATCGTCGTTGAAGTCGCCAAGCCTCGGCAACAGCGCCACCACCTCGATCCCGGCCGCCTGCGCCCGTCCCGCCAACGTCGCTGTCGCCTCGTCGCCTGCGGGGTCGTCGTCGCGCGCGACATAAAGCCTACGCAGCTCGGGCGGGAACAGGATGGCGGCCAGGTGGGCCGATGAGAGCCCTGCGATCATGGGAAGGGTGGGCATGATCGAACGCAGTGACAGCAGGGTCTCGACGCCTTCGCCCGCCGTCATCACCTCGGCCGCGGCGCCGAACCGGACGCCGTGCCCGAGAAGATGGCCCATGGCGCGCCTTGGCGAGGCGACCGGAGCCTTGGTAATCGCGGCAGGGTCCAACCAGGTGCGATGGACGCCGGTGATCGCGCCTTTCAGGTCGGTGACGGCGGCGATCATCGCCGGCCAGGCAGCGCGGGTTCCCGGCAGATCATCCTTAGACGGACGATAGTAGCAATGGGAATGGAACCGCAGGGCGTCGTGTCCGCGTAAAGCCGTAATGGCGCGGTTACGCAGATACGCTTCTACGACGCTTCCCATGATCGGCCGTGAGGCGGCGAACAGTTTGCGGACGGCCTCGGGCGTACCGGACGGGGCCTTGGGCGCGCGGCGTTCACGGGGCCGATCCTCGGCCGGCGGTGGCTGCGGAAGGCTGAGGAACCGCCGGGCCTCGTCGAGCGTCTCGCGCATCGTGCGGGTCGCCTGGGAGATGGCGATGATGTCGAGCAGGTCGCCATGCTCGCCGGTGGCGGCGTCGGTCCATTTGCCCGCCGGGCTGCGTCCGTCCGGCGTCCCGTCAAGGCGGACATAGAGGCTGCGGCCCGGCGTGTTGTTGGCGTCGCCGATCAGCCAGTAGCGGCCCTCGCGGCGCCCCTTCGACAGATAGTGCTTGCACACCGCCTCGGCCTGGTCGGCGAGGCGGTGTGCGAGTTCAGAAGCAGGCTTGCGTGACATGGGGCGCATCTCTCAGGCGGCTTTTGCCGCGTGACGCTCGGCGATCCGCTGAAGCGGATAGCGCTCCAGCAGTCGGGCGAGTACGGTCGCACCTTCGGCCCCCGTCGGCACGAACAGCCGAAGCTTCCATGAGACGATCTCCGAGATCAAGCCGAACGCCTTCAGCCGTTCGACCGCGAGGTCGTTGAAGCCGGTCAGCTCGATCCGATGGACGCCCATCGCCCGAACGCGGGCGAGCGTCTGGCTCTCGGCGAGATGAAGGACCGCTTCGCCCGCAATCAGCATCGGCCAGGCCTGGTGCGCCGACAGCGAGGGCCGCTCGGCGTCCAGGGTGGCCGCGACCCAGGCTGGCGACACGCGCCTGCCGACGATGCGCTCGCCCTCGTCGGTCTGGAGCCGATATACCCGCGACGACTGATTGGGCAGGCGCTTCCAGATTGGCAGCAACAGCCCCGAGACGATATGCAGGGTGCTGGTCTCGAACTCTGGGATCGTCGCTAGCTCCGCCTCCCAGGCGGCCGAGAACGCCGCCTCATCGGCCTCCTCCCATTGGGTCTCGGCCAAGGCGGCCTCGGGCAAGGTCGGGTGCTCCATCGGACGGATCAGGCGGATGCGGCGCTCGATGTCGCCGTCGTCGAGCATCAGGCTACGAGCCGGCGTCTGCACGGCGGCCCTGCCGGACTTCGCGTTGACCAACAAGCAGGCCTTGCGGTCATGGGACCGGTCGAGCGCCTCGGCGAGATCGACGGGCTGGTTGCGATCCTTGCGCTCGATGGTCAGCAAGGCGGTCTCAGCGCCCGTGCCGGGATGGGTGTAGATCGTGCGGCGATCGGCGACGACGAAGCTCTCGGCCTGAAGGGTCTCCAGACCGATCTCGTATACGCCGCTGGCGATGGCTCCCTCAATCCGGCGGGCGAGCAGCTCCTCGAACACCTCGAACAAGACGTCCTGCAGCGCGATGGTCAGCGCCAGCATTCGGTTGAGGAAGGTGGTGATGCCGGGCAGTTCGTCCTTGAGGCCGCCGGTTCCCCGGTCGGTGAGGGAGAGGCCCGTCGTTTGCTCGAACTGGGCGAGCGAACAGCCTTCGACCTTGCCGCCGACGATCAGCACATAGAGCTGGCGCAGGGCGTCGGCCGCATAGTGCGATTCCAGATTGTCCTCCGGCCGGAACATGTTCTGGCCGCCGGTCTGCCGCTGACCGCGGGTGATCGCGCCCAAGGTGTCGAGCCGGCGGGCGATGGTGGAGATGAAGCGCTTCTGCGCCTTCACATTGGTCGTCACCGGCCTGAACCGCGGCGGCTGTCTCTGATTGGTGCGGTTGGTGCGTCCAAAGCCCTGAATGGCGCCGTCGGCCTTCCAGCCCGCCTCGAGCAGATAGTGGATGCGAAGCCGTTGATTCAGGGCGCCGAGGTCGGCGTGGTATGACCTGCCCGTGCCGCCCGCGTCCGAGAAGGGCAGGACGCGCTTGATGTCATCCATGAATGCCTGGGTCTCGGCGACGTTGGCCGAGCCCGACCGGCTCTCAACGGCGAAGCGGACGCTGCCGTCGTCATTGCGCTTGGGCACGATCCGCCGCGAGCGGCCCGTCACCTCGGCCACCATCTCGGTCCCGAAGTGATGGACGATCTGGTCGAGGGCGCCGGGAACGGCCGGCAGTGCGGCCAGATGCTCGATCAGCGACTGCCGGCGCTCAAGCGCGTCACGGCACAGGACCGGCTGGCCGTTCTCGTCGTGTGCGGGCCGCGACGACAGATTGCCCTCGCCATCGCTGAAGGGCTCGTAGAGCTGCACCGGGAAGCTGTGGGCGAGGTAGTCCAGCACATATTCGCGCGGGGTGATGTCGACCTGGACGTCGTCCCATTCGTCGGTTGGGATCTCGGCCAGCCGCCGTTCCATCAACGCCTCGCCGGTCGAGACGATCTGGATCACCGCCGCGTGGCCCTCGGCCAGGTCGCGCTCGACGCTGGCGAGGAGCGACGGCGTCTGCATGGAGGTGATGAGGTGGTTGAAGAACCTCTGCTTGGCCGATTCGAAGGCCGAGCGGGCGGCGGCCTTGGCCTGGGCGTTCAGCGTACCGGTGGCGCCGATGACGTTGGCGGCTTGCATGGCCGCGTCGAGGTTGTTGTGGATGATCTGGAAAGCGCCGGCGTAGGCATCGTAAATGCGGACCTGCTCGGGGCTGAGCTGGTGTTCGAGGATCTCGTACTCGACGCCGTCGAACGACAGCGAGCGGGCCGCATAGAGGCCGAGGGCCTTTAGGTCGCGGGCCAGCACCTCCATCGCCGCCACGCCGCCGTCCTCGATCGCCGCGATGAACTCCGAGCGGGTCGCAAATGGAAAGTCCTCGCCGCCCCAAAGGCCCAGCCGCTGCGCGTAGGCGAGGTTCTCGACCTTGGTGGCACCCGTCGCCGAGACATAGATGATGCGGGCATTGGGCAAGGCGTGCTGCAAGCGAAGCCCCGCTCGGCCCTGCTGCGAGGGCGCCTGCTCGCCGCGGTCGGTGGTCCCGCCGGCGGCGTTGGCCATCGCATGGGCCTCGTCGAACACCACCACGCCGTCGAAGTCGGCACCCAGCCAGTCGACGATCTGCTGGACGCGGGAGACCTTCTCGCCGCGCTCCTGCGAACGCAGTGTGGCGTAGGTGGTGAACAGCACGCCCTCGCCGAGCTTGATCGGCGCGCCCTGGCGGTAGCGGGACAGCGGCGTCACCAGGAGCCGTTCCTGGCCGAGCGCCTCCCAGTCGCGCATGGCGTCGTGCAGAAGCGTGTCGGAACGGCTGATCCAGACCGCGCGGCGGCGGCCCTTCAGCCAGTTGTCGAGGAGGATGCCGGCGACCTGGCGGCCCTTGCCTGCGCCCGTGCCGTCGCCGAGGAACCAGCCGCGCCGGAAGCGGACGGCTCCCTCGGCTTCGTCAGGCGCGGCCGAGACGACATCCCAGGTATCGTCCACCCGCCAGGCGCCGGACAGGAACCCGCCGTGCGCCTCGCCGGCGTAGATCACCGACTCGAGCTGGGCGTCGGAAAGGACGCCGTCCGTCACCAGGGGCGACGGAAGATGCGGCCGGTAGGCGGGCCTGGGCGGCGCCACTGACGCCATCGCCGCCGACTGGACCAGCGGCGTCGGGTGCGGCCTGGCGCCGGCGATCCGCACCGACTGCAGCGTATAGGGCTCGTAGATCGCATCGGTCAGGCGATCGGCGTTGGGCGGCGCCCAGTCGATCGCCTCGTAATCGAGCTCGACCACTTCGGGTGACGGCGGCGCAGGCCGCGCAGGTTGGGCCACGGCTGCAGGTTTGGCGACGGCGACCGACTGGCTGAAAGCGGTCATGGCTGGGATCGCCGAGGCGGGCGCCGGATCGCGCGGCGGCACGAGCTCGAGGACGAAGTCGAGCAGGGTCGCGGTGTCCGAGGCGACGCCGGGCGTCTCGGGAAAGACGCTCGGGTCTTCGGTCGGAACGCGGTCGATGACAGTGAGCCGGGTGGCCGCCGTCGTGCCGTGCTTGGCGTAGACCTGGCCGTCAATGGCTGCCGAGAAGACGATGCGCCCGCGCTCCTGGAGCTTGGCGAAGGCCTCGGCCCAGGCCGGAACATGCGGCGAGCAGCCTGCGCCGGTGATGGCGACCAGGCGCCCGCCGGGCTGGAGACGGGCCAGGGCGGAGGCGATGTGGCGCAGGGCCGCGTCCTTCATCGCTCGGTCGACATGGGCGACCGCAGTGAAGGGCGGGTTCATCAGCACGACGCTGGGCCCGATCTCGGGGGCGAGCCGGTCGTGGATGTGGGCGGCGTCATAGCCGGTAACGGCCCCCGCGCCGAACAGCTCGGCCAGCATGGCGGCGCGGATTTCCGCCAGCTCATTGAGCACGAGCCGGGCGCCGCGATTCTCGGCTTGGACGGCGAGCAGTCCGGCCCCGGCGGAGGGTTCGAGCACCAGCTCGCCCGGCCGGATGGCCGCGGCGACGGTGGCGACGAAGCCGAGGCCCGCCGGCGTCGAGAACTGCTGCAACGCCTGGCTGGTCTCAGAGCGGCGCGTGTGCGTCGGCAGCAGGCTGGCGATCTTCTCGATCATCGCCAGAGCCGCGCCCGCAGATGCGGATTTACGGAGAATCGCAGAGCCGTATTTCCGCAGGAACAGAACCTGCGCCGCCTCGCAGGCCTCGTAGGCGGACTTCCAGTCCCAGGTGCCCGACGCATCGGTGTCGCCGAAAGCGGACTCCATCGCCGCGCGAAGCGTGCGGGTGTCGATGGCGCGGCCCTGTTCGAGGTCGGGAAGCAGGAGACGCCCGGCGGCGAGGATGGCGCGGGTGGTGGCCGTGAAGCCGGACGCAGGAGCGCATGGCGCGGCCGCAAGGCCGGCGCCGGCAGGAAGAAGGTTCATGGGACGTTTCCGAGGAGAGCGGGACAGGAGCGAGCCGCCGGACGCTCTCTCTCGATCCGGCCAACTCGCCCCGTTCCGGCCCGCCTCTCACTCTGGCGGCGGTGTCAGCCGCCGCACGACCCACAGAAAATGGCCCGCCACCGGGCTTTCCGGCGGCGGGCCTAAAGTCGGTCGGGCGGTTAGCAGCCGATGAAGCTGGAGGGGCCGTCCCAGGCCTCGTGCCGCGCCTCGTCGATTACGAACCCATGGAGGCCTGATCGATATTCGCTGGTCCGGACGAGGAAGCTACGGCGAGGTGTCGTCAGACCGCCGCCGCCGCGCGAGGCGACGCATTCGACGAAGCCCTCCCGCGTCTTCGAGGTGATCGCCGAGACCACCACCCAGTCCTTCGCATGGCGCTCGTGGAAGCTTTGGCGGTCCTTGGCGTAGGATTCACCAGACGCCAGCTCCCGTCCGTGGATCGCCTCCCAGGCCTCGGGATAGTAGTCGCGCAGCGTGCGATCGGCATGGCGACGCTCATGGTCGGTGAACAGCGCCGGGAGGCCGACCGCGACCTTGGCCCACTCGCAGTCCTCCTCGTACCATCCGCCCACGACGCGCAGCATGGCCGGCATGGCGGCGTTGCGCGCCCGGTCGAGCTTGAAGCCGCCGTGGCTGGCCGTCGAATGGAAGACGACGCCGTCGGCGTAGACCTCGCTCGACTGCGCCATGCCCCAGGGGGTCGAGATCCGCTCGCGTCCCCCACGGCGGCCGAGCGCCTGGAGCTGGCGGCGATGTTCCACGACCTCGCCGACATGGGCGCGGAAGGTTGCTTCGTCGGCGACGACAGCTTCGGTGCCGTGGATGTCGGCAGCCGTCCATCGCTCCATCGGCCGGGTCAGCCGCCAGGCCGTCCCCACCCTCAGCCCATCCCGCGAGGGGATGGCGACATAGGCCAAGTCATCGACGCGGGCGGCGAGATGACCGTCGGCGGATCGGCCGAAGACGGCGACCACGGGCTCAACCCTGCTCATGCCGACCTCCCTCGCTGGGCGCGACCGGCAGGCGGGCGCGTTCGGCCGCCGCATCGATGGCTAGGCGCGCAGCGTCGTAGACGGCCTTGCCCTGCTCCTCGCCCAGGTCGGTGGCCGCGACGATGGCGAGGCAGGCGCGGAGGACGTCGCCATCGCTGACGGCCTCGACGGCGATCGAGATGGAGGGATCGGTCTCGATGATGTCGGGCAGGGCCGCCCTGACATTCTCCTCGGTGAGCCGGAGGAGACAGTGGACGCCAAGGCCGGGCCCGGCGCTGGCCGCGCCGTAGTCAGGCTCGGCCAGCATCGTCTCGATCATCTCGTCGGTGGTTTTGGTCTTCACGGCCTCCGCCGTGATGACCCAGGCCATGCCGCCAAAGCCGTCCGGGCGCATCCTGGTGCAGGTGAAGGCCGTCTGGGCGGAAATGTAAGGGACAGACGAAGAGCGACGGACGATGCCCTGAAAGAGGTAGGCCCACACGGTCAGGCTCATGTCGAACTCAAGATCGGCGTCGCTCTCGGCATCGACTTCCGCCAGCGCTTCGCGCACGAATTCACTGGCCTGGCTCGGGATAGCCTCCGATGCCGCCAGAGCGGCTCGCAGATTGTCGACCGGAACGTAGATCAGGTCGTTCACCGATTGCTCGGCGTAGAAGTAGAGACCGTCGCCGTCCGCCTCGCTCTGGAAGACGTGGGGTAGCAGCAAGCGTTCGAGCGGCGTCATGTCGGCGACGGGAATCGTAGGCTGGATGACGGTGGGGGTGAAATAGTCGGCCATAGCGGCTCTCCGAAACGCGAAAGCCCGGCGCGAGGCCGGGCTTTCAGGGGTGATGGGGGAAGGTCGAGAAGGGTTAGAGGCGCCAGTAAGCGACCAGCGCCTGGTGCTGGCGGTGGGCGTCGAGCATCCTGCGGTAGAAGCGCTTGCGCTCGGCCCGCAGCGTGGCGTCGCGCCGGCAGGACGGCTTCAGCATCCTGGCGGAGGCGCGGACGACCGATCGCGGGCCGGCGGAGACGTGGACGCCCAGGCGGTCATAGGACGACATGTCAGGCCGCCTCCTTGCTAGTGATCGCAAAGGGATCGACCAGCTTGTGGAGCGGTTGGGCCCGCCCCATCCAAGGCTCGGGACGGACGCAGCGCACCCAGTCTGCGAAGCTCGGGATGAAGCCGAGGTCCTCGACTACGTGCTGCTCGCCGATCAGCCGCACTGGCACGACCCGGCCGGTCGAGACCGTGATGGTCGCGCCAAAGAAGCGTTCGAGCATGAAGATGCCCTCGGCGTGATGGCGCAGGGCCCGGTGCCGGAAGTCGGCGGTGATCGCCTTCGACTCGTCGAACCATTGGTGGAGCGCCAGATAGTCCTCCGGCGCGCCGCCCCACTTACGCACCGACGACAGCGCGTGGTGATAACAATGTCCCATCGCGCCCTCCTCAGAACTCGTGGGTGTGGTTTTCGGAGGTCTCGAACCGCTCGTTATAATCGAGCGTGATCGTCCTGGCGGCGACGTCGAAGGTGAAGTCCCCGAACGCGCCCTCGTTGTTCTCCCAGCCCGCATGGGTTTGCTCGAGGAAGGCGTAGGACAGGGTCTCGATCACATCCGCCAGCGGCTCCGCAACGGTCTCGACCGTGTCGCCATGGTCGAGCCGCTTGACCTCGGCGGTGGTCTTGGGAAGCTCGACGGGCGCGTCGCCCGCGAAGGCCTGGACGTCTTCGATCGCGCCGCTATCGCCGAACCCGTCGAAGCGGACCTCGATACGGGTGACGCCGGCCGCGGCGAGCGCCGCGAACAGATTGGCCTTGTTTCCAGGGTGCAGTTCGGCGGCGCGCTGTGCCTGCACTTCCCATCTGGCCATGATCGCGCTCGCGTCGATGACGATGGTTGGCTTGGGGGTTTCATCGGACATTGAAGGTCTCCGTAGAACGCAAAGAGCCCGGCGCGTGGCCGGGCTGCGTGAGGAAATGGGAAAGGGTGGAGGGGCGACCGCAGCCGCCCCGCCGGAGCCGTCGGCTATTCCGCCGCGATGGCGTAGCCTTCGGAGAGGTCGGCCTCATCGCCGGCCGGCGCGGCGTCGTCCTCGTCGAGGAAGGCCGGCAGCGCCTCGTCGTCATCGCCGCCCGCCGCCGGCTGCGGGCCGGACGCGGAGAGCAGATCGACGATGATGGGCGTGCGCAGCGGCTCGGGCAGCCAACCAGCGTCGTCGAGCAGGCGCTCGGCTTCGCGGGCCATGTCGCCTTTCTTCAGGTGGTCGATCAGGCCGGCCGTGCGGTCGTCCTTGCCTTCGGCGACCGCCAACAGGATGCGGGGCTTGGTGACGCGGCCGAGATAGTTGTCGACCGTGGGCTTCCAACCTGCCGCCACCATGTCCAGGCCAACGGCCCGCGCCAGCACGTGGCTGTGCTGGATGCGCCGCTCGACCGAGTGGGCGGAGATGCGGCCGTTGTCATACTTGGGAACCGCCTCCCACACCGCATTGACGCCGAAGGAGGCGCAGTGGGCGAACAGGGCCGCCTGATCAGCGCCGTCGAGAAGGATCAGCGCCTCCCAGAGGTCCGTGTCCAACTTGGGCAGGCGGTCCTTCCACGCCTTATGCCGTGCGTCGATCGACGTGGCGGACGGGCTGTCTTTCATGCCCGGCGCCTGGTGCGCGAAGCTGACCTTGCTGACCGAGACGCCGACGCAGGATTCCCGGCTGGCGAAGTAGAAGGCCGAGAGCACCATCGCGTGCAGGACCGCGGCGAACGCCGTCGACGGACTGGCCGCGAGGGCGTCCTGTAGCGCCAAGGTGCGGTGCGCGGTCAGTTCCGAGACTAGGCGGTCGGGAAGAGGCTTGATGATCTCCTCATCCTCGTCTTCCGCCAGGTTCGCCCCGGATGGGGCGCCGCCCACGTTGATCACCGCCCGCTGGATCTCGGGGCCGCCGCTCTGCACGCCGCCCGTATCAACCTCGGCGCCGTCGTCGGCTTCACCGCCGTCGACCGCATCGGCCTCGGCCTCGTCTTCGGGCCGGACATAGCCTTGCTCGAGGTAGAGCGTGCCGTCGGCCTCCAGGCTGACGAAAACCCCGGCGATGGCCATCTCGGCGGGATCGAACACGATCCGCCGTTCGGCCAGCCGCGCCAGTTCCTCGTCGATGGCCTGGGCCCGCTGGTCCACCTCGTCGGGGATGTCGCCGGCCCCGGACCACTGGTCCTCGAGCGCCTCAGCCTCGGCCTGCAGGGCGACGATGCGCGCCTCCTGCTCTTCCGTCAGCGGCTTCTCGACGCCCCCGATCTCGCGCAGACCGTCGGCGTAGCCGTAGGGGAAGTCGACCGCGACCGCGACCCAGCGCCAGCCCTGGGCCGCGATGCGCTCGCCGAGGGCCTGAAGCTTCTCGGCGACCAGCCGGTCGAGCAAGGCGGGGTCTTGAAGCCACCCGCCGTCGTCGGGCTCGAACAGGTCGCGCATGACCGGCCCGCCGGCTTCGACATAGGCGTCGATGCCGATGAACCGGACCCGACGATCGGTGGCGCGCACCGAGTCCTCGGTCAGCTTCTGCCGGATGAAGCCCGCCGACTTGTTGTAGCTGTGGGCGAGCATCTCCCAGACCTGCTCCTGGCGGGCGTGGTCGTTGCTAATCGAGAAGGCCATGAGCTGGTCGAGCGTCATGCCGTCCTCGGCGTAGATCTCGTGCAGCTTCGGCGAGACCGACGCCAGCTTGAGGCGCTGCTTCACGACCGCAGGGGTGGTCATGAAGTGGGCAGCGACGGCCTCGATGTCGTCGCCCTGCTCGACCAGGCGCTTCATGCCGCGGAACTGGTCGAGCGGATGGAGCTGTTCGCGGAAGGTGTTTTCCGCCAGCGAGTCTTCCTCGGCGGAGGCGTCGTCATTGGCGGCGCGCACGACGCAGGGCACGGACGCGGTCTTGGCTAGGCGTTTCTGCTTGACCAGCAACTCCAGCGCCCGATAGCGCCGGCCACCGGCCGGAACCTCGAACATGCCCGTCTCCTGGCCTTCGCCGTCCAGTAGCGGCCGGACGTTCAGGCTCTGGAGCAGGGTGCGGCGGGCGATGTCCTCGGCCAGCTCGGGGATCGAGACGCCCGCCTTCACGCGCCGGACGTTGGACTGGGACAGCACCAGCTTGTCGAACGGGATGTCCCGTGATGGGCTGAGGGTGAGCTTGGGTGCGGCTTTCGCCATGTCGGTCACTCCATGACGGGCCGCCGCGAGACTCTCTCTCGGCTTTCAAGCCCGTCGCGAAGCCGAAGGCCCGCCTCTCCCTCTGGCGGCCGCAGGCCGCACGCCCTGGACGGGCATCGAACTGTCCACAATATTGCGCAATTTGAGGACAGGTGAGCAAGGAGTTCGACATGCCCAAGCCGATGACGCTGAACGTCCGCGTGTCAGGCGCGCTGGGTGATTTCGTTGCGACGAACGTCGGTGACGACGGCGCCTACGAGAACGTCAGCGAATATGTCCGCGGCCGCCGCTACGGCAAGCGTCGTCGCTGACAGCACCTATAAGCCGCTAGACCCCGACACGGTGATCCGCCGGAACGCGCACCACCCAACAGCCGGTCAATAGACGCATGAACGCAGCTTGGCAGATATTCGATCCTATCTATGCGTCTTCACATTTGGGGCTCGTCACTCCCGGAGCACCCAATATGAAAATGCGCAGCTTGTCCGTACAGCCGGTCGCGATTTGAGCATTCAATCGGCGGCGAAGTCGTCCAGCACAAATGGCAAATCGGTATCGCCCGTCGTTCCGCCAAAACGGGTGATTAGCGCATGCGCCTGTCCGCGATGGTGCGTCTGGTGATTGAAGAAGTGTGTCAGGATGAGAGATCGAGGGCGGGTCATGTCGCGCCGGATGGCCTGACTGTACCAGCTCAGCTCTCCCTTCAACCAAGCTGGATCGATCCGCGTTGCCCATTCGACGATGCGCGCGTCCGTGTCGAAGCGCCGGGCGGTGAGGTCGGCGAAGTCTTCGATGAAGAAGTCGCTCTGTGTGATTTTCGCATCCAACGGCGCCCAGCCATCGATGCGGTACATCCACACACAGTCAGCCCAATACAGGTGGCACAGCGTACCGTGGATCGATTTCCAGAATGCGCCGCAATTCTCCCGTCTGCGCTCTTCGCCAAGCCGTTCGGCCGCGGCGTAAAGACGCCGGTTCATCTCCGCGTTGTATGCGGCCATCATCCTCACATAAGCCGGTGTGATCATCCTGATCTGTTCCGATCGCAAAAAGGCGTCACGCCACGATCAGCGCGGCTGTGGCGGCGGTTAGCAGCGCCATGACACGGTTAAACCAGACGATGGCTGCGGGCCGCCGCAGCAGCGAGCGCATCGCCGCGCCGAACGCCGCCCAGGAGGTGATGCACGGCAGGTTCACCAGCGCGAAGATCACGGCGACGAGCAGCAGCTCCATCGCGAATCCGTCTCCGGGACGTGTGAAGCCGGCAACCGCGGTGATCGCCATCACCAGCGCCTTGGGGTTGACGAACTGGAACCCGGCCGCCGCCCAGAAGCCCACGGGCCGTGCCTCTTTGCTGTCTTTCATCTCGCCAGCGCGCCAGAGCTTCACCGAGAGATAGAGAAGGTAGATGCAGCCGGCGATCTTCAGCGCCGTCTGCAATCGAGGCTCCGTCTGGAATGCCGCCCCCAAACCCAGCCCAACCGCGCCGATCAGCGCCAGGCATCCCGCAGTTATACCGAGGATGTGCGGGACGGTGCGCTGCACGCCGAATGTCAGGCCGGACGAGGCCAGCATCAGGTTGTTCGGCCCCGGCGTGATGGAGGTGATGAAGGCGTAAAGCGCCAGCGCGGCGGCGACGGAGGCAGGCACGGCGCGAATTCCCTTGATCGAGGCACCGCAACTGCGCTTAATTGCCCTACGAGTCAATCGTGTGATTGTATTGATACAATATAGGCGATCCTATGGATGGATGGACTCCTGATCTGCAAGGCGATGGGCTGCTGCACGAGCGGCTGCTGAGAGCTCTGGAGGACGATATCCGGACGGGCGCGCTGGCTCCGGGCGCGAAGCTACCCCCGCATCGGGATCTGGCCAGGACGGCCGGCGTCAGCGTTGGGACCGTGACCAAGGCCTATGCGGAGGCCGAGCGGCGCGGCTTGGTCGTCGCGCATGTAGGGCGCGGCTCCTTCGTCTCCGGCGGCGACGCATCGGGGCGCATTTTCCCGCTCTCCACCCGGCCGACCGATGGCGCTGTCGATCTGGCGCGCAACTATCCGCCTGCCGATCCGGCGCGACAGCGCCTGCAGCCGACCCTGGCGCGGCTGCGCGCGCGGGCGGACCTGTCGGACGTGCTGACCTATGCGCCGCCCGACGGGCTACCCGGCCATCGCGCCGCTGTGGCGCAATGGCTCGTCCGCCGATACGGACTCACCGATGTCCGCGCCGACGACATCCTGCTTTGCTGCGGCGGCCAGCAGGCGATCTCGCTGAGTCTGTCCGTGCTGTGCCGGCCCGGCGACCCCGTGCTGTGCGAGGCGGCGACCTTTCACGGCTTCCGCGCCCTTGCCGAACATGCCGGCTATCGCCCCGTCGGCGTGGCGCTCGACGCCGAGGGACTGATTCCGGAGGGGCTGGACCGCGCCGCAGCATCCACCGGTGCGCGCGTGCTCTACACGATCCCGACCCTGCAGAATCCGACCGGCGCCACGATGAGCGAGGCGCGGCGGCAGGAGATCGTGCGCGTCGCGCAGATGCGCAACCTGATCATCGTAGAGGATGACGTGTATGCGCCCTATGCGCGCGCGACGAAGGAACCTACGCCGCTGCGCAATCTGGCGCCCAACCGCGTATGGCATGTGGCGAGCGCATCTAAGACGCTGGTGCCCGGCCTGCGCGTCGGCTTCGTCACTACGCCGCAGGGCGCGGATCGCGATCCTCTGCTGCGTGCAGCGCGCGCCAGCCATTACGCGCCGCCGGGCCTGACCTCGATGATCCTGGCGCAGTGGATCGAAGATGGAACGGCGGACTCGCTGGCCGACGTACTGATCGAGGAGACTGGGCGGCGCCGGGCGCTGGCGGCGCGCGTGCTGGGACGGCCGCTCGTGAAGGGAGAATGCCCCCACGCTTCGCACCTATGGCTGGCGATGGGCGAACTGGAGGCCGAGCGCGCCGCCGGTCGAGCGATGCGCGGGGGCGTAGAAGTCACCCCGCCATCGGCGCCCATCGTCGATCCCTCACTCATCTCCGGCCTTCGCCTGTGCCTTGGCGCGGCGCCCGACCTGGCCGCGTTGGAGCGGGGCCTTCACGTCGTCGCTGCTTCGCTTGCTTCAGGCGCTGAAGAGCCGTTTCACGCCATGGTTTAGGCACTGACCGATGCCTGCACAATCGCTCAGCTTCAGTCCCGGCGGTGAGGCGTGGATCGCACTTGTCTTCGGCGGCCTGGTCATGTTCGTCGCGCTTGGCCGCCACATAGGCGAGCGGATTGAAGGGGGTCTGTTCGGCAAGAGCATGGGCCATCGCGGGTCTCCGCGACGGGTCGGCGGCGAGCCTCTCTCGCAGCGATGCGACCCGCCGCGGGACCGCCGGCCCCCCTCTCGCTCTGGCGGGCCGCACGCCCGCCCGGCTGTCCTGCCGGCTCAGCCGGGGTCGCGCCGGGGCCAGGGCTCGTCGAGCCACGCGCGCAGGCGCTTGCGCATGAGGCCGATGCCGGCGTTGATCTCGACGATGCGGGCGCCCGTGAGCACGCACCCCATTCGCGTGAACTCCGGGAGGAAGGCGCGCATCACCTCGAGGTAGAGGCCGCCCCCGACCAGGGCGATGTCGCCGAACGGCTTGGCGCCATGCCAGGTAAGCGAGGCGATCTCGCAGCCTGGATGGCTACCGCACTTGTCGGGACGGCGGGGCGACGGCGGCCGCGGCCATCGCGTGGTCACGCCGCCGGCGATCATGCGCTCGGCCAGCTCCTGGCTGAGCGGAGCGTCATAGTCCTCGATCGGGGAGTCCGCCGTCCGAAAGCCGTAGCGCGCCGACAGGAAGGCGACCGAGGCCTTGCGCCGCTGAGGATCGGCAGCGCGCAAGGTTCGCCAGAGCGGACCGTCGTAGCGGTTCCAGGCCGGCATGTAGGCCGGGTCACGGTGCTTGGTGGCCGAACAGGCGAGGATCAAGAGCCGGCGCGGCCGCGGCGGAGCGCCGAGATAGAGGATGGCGGAGGCCTGCATCACGCCGCCTCCCGTTCGGCCGCCGTGTCGGCCTCATCAGGCTGTTCGTTCTCGGCGGCGCCCCGGAACGCGAGGATGAACTCGGCGGCCTTGGAGGCGGCGCTGGCCGCGCGCACGATGGCGCGGTTGTCGGCGCGGATGATCTCCAGCCAGGAGCCGAGATAGTCGGAATGGCGGACGGTGGGGACGATGCCGAGCGAGGCGCAGACGAAGGCGCCGGCCATCTCGGCCACCAGTTCCTCCTTGCCGTACTCGACCGAGCCGAAGCGGCCGGTTTGATCACGGCCCAGGCGGTGCGCCGCACCCGTCCAGTGACCAAGCTCGTGGAAGGCCGTCCTGTGCCAATTGATCGGCTCGTAATAGGCGTCCGGCCTCGGGACCTGAACGAAGTCATGGCTGGGGCTGTAGAAGGCGCTGTCGGCGCCGATACGGAAGTCCGCGGCCGTCGCGGCGATCAAAGCCTCAGCCTGCGGCAGGACCAAGCCCTCGGGCATGGGCGGCGGCGGGGCGGCGATCCGTTCAGGCAGGCCCTCGCACTGGTCGGTCGAGAAGACGGCGAAGCGCTTCAGGAACGGAATCGAACCGGGTCGCCGGCCGTCTTCGTTGGCGCGGCGGCGTTCCTCGCCCGGGGTGAAGCGGTGGGCATAGACGACGGTCGTACCAATCTCGCCCTTGCGGACGTGGCCACCGAGCGCGAGCGCCTGCCGAAAGGTCAGGAAGGCATGCCCGGCAAAGCCGCGCTGGATGACGGTCGCCCACAGGATGAGGATGTTGATGCCCGTGTAGCGCCGACGAGTCGCGGCGTTGTGCGGCATGTCGAGCGGCGCGCTGGCTGAGTCCCAGGGCTGGACCCAGGGGACGCGGCCGCCCTCCAACTCGGCGATGATCTTGTCGGTGATGTCCTGGTAGAGGCCCGCCCGGTCAGCTCCGGTGCGGGCGATCGTGCTGGTACGCGCCATCGCAGTTCTCCGCGACGGGCCAGCTGCAAGACTCTCTCGCGGCCCCTTGACCCGTCACGGCGGGTCAGGCCGAACTCTCACTCTAGCGGCCTGCGGCCAAGCGCTGGGCGCCAGAAGCCGGCCTCGCGGTATGGGAGGCGCGGATGAACCTTTGGTCTCGTAGAATTTGCGGAGCGGTCGGGCCGAACACGCACGCGGGCCGCTGTCCAGCTGCGGGGCGTTGCGGGGTGCCCCCGCTGACCTGATGTCCACGGGCGAGCGCCGTCGCACCGCTGTGCGACCTTGCGAGCCGCGCCAGCGCGGCTGGCGCGAGGCCCGGACAGGAGACGATCAGTGGATCAGGAAATCATCTTTGTCGGACTGGACGTACACAAGGCGACGATTGCCGTGGCGTTGGCGCCGGACGGCCGGTCGAACGAGGTCAGGTTCCAGGGCTCCGTGCCGCATAGGCCGGGCGCCATGGCGGACCTGGGAAAGCGGCTGCAGATCAAGCACCCCGGCGTCCGGCTATCGTTCTGCTACGAGGCCGGCTCGTGCGGATATGGTCTGGCGCGCGAGCTCACCGACGCCGGCCACGAGTGCGTCGTGATTGCACCGTCGCTGATCCCGACGCGGCCAGGCGACCACATCAAGACCGACAAGCGCGACGCGACCACGCTGGCGAAGATGCATCGCGCCGGCGAGCTGACGTCGGTCTGGGTGCCGGACGCGAGCCACGAGGCCGTTCGCGATCTGGTGCGCGCCAGAGAAGCGGCCATGTACTGGCGCAACCGCGCCCGGCAGGCGCTCTCCAGCTTCCTGCTGCGGCACGGCTACCGCTATGGCGGCCGAAGCGCCTGGACCGCCTCGTACTGGCGCTGGCTGGCGACGTTGAAGCTCGAGCATCCCGCGCAGCAGATCACGATGCAGGAGTACATTCTGGCGATCCAGGAAGGCGACGCGCGACACGATCGCCTGGTGAAGCAGATCGAAGGGATCATCCCGACCTGGTCGATGGCGCCGCTGGTGATCGCCCTGCAGGCGATGCGCGGCGTCGCGATGATCACGGCGGCCACCATCGTCGCCGAGATCGGCGACCTCGCGCGGTTCGCCACGCCGCGCAAGCTGATGGCCTACCTCGGCCTGGTGCCGGCCGAGCACTCCAGCGGCGCGAAGATCCGCAGGCGCGGCATCACCAAGGCCGGAAATCCCCGGGCCCGCCGGCTGCTCGTCGAGAGCGCGTGGACCTACGCCAAGGCCCCGCGCGTCGGCCAGGAGATCCAGCGCCGACAGGAGGGCGTCGAGCTGGAGATCGTGAGGATCGCCTGGAAGGCACAGCTGCGACTGCACGATCGTTATCGCCGGCTGGCGGCAACGGGCAAGCCCAAGAACGTGGTGATCACCGCCATCGCGCGCGAGCTAGTGGGCTTCATCTGGGCCATCGGCCAGCGCGTCGCCGCGCCGGCCGCCGCCTGATCCCGGCAAGCTTGGATCGATAGAAGGAGGCACGTCACAACACGCGTCCGTACGCAGTATCGGGGGCGGGGCCGGTAAGGAGATCTCTCGACCCCTTCGTGTGGCCGGTCATCGAACCGACGCCCGCCCGCTGACAGAGCAAGCTCCGAGACGAACACCGCGGTCCTGCGGTAGCCAACCCGCGCATGAGTGTCTGATCTACCGTCGTCTTGAGCCCCGCCTCCGACCCTGCGCATGGACTCCAACGGGTGCGCTCGGCCCATCGGCCGGGCGCCTCATCGTGCCTCTCAGCTTGACAAATGGACATGAGAGAAGGGGTCCGTCGAGACCAATTGGGGCTCGACGGCAGGGGAAGGCCTTCCCCTTACCGGCCCAACCCGAACTGCCCTGGCGAGGTGGAAGACGGCCTCAGTTCATTGGGACCCCAAAGGGGCGACGCGCCGTCAGCTCGGGTGAGCCATCAATCGTAAAAGTATTTTTGGATGCGAATTGCGGTAATCTGCCTGCCCATCAGTGTAGTAATATGTATCAATCGAAATAAACTCCTAAAATACCAATATATGATGTCGAGAATTAAATATATAAGTCGCCGCCGGGGGCTATGACATAGCGATGTCGCGCATATTACGACGGACGATCCGCGATAGATTGTTAAGGAACTGCAAATCTCGCGCTTCGGCCGCGCTTGACCACATATATGCCACGGTTCGTCGGCAAAGGGCTTCCCTCGTCTGCGCGACACAGCCAGCGACCTCCACCCAATCTCACACAGGGGACGAATGTGAAACTGACGAATATTGCACTGGGCATTGCCGCCGCGCTTGTCGTGGCCCCGAGCGCCTTCGCGCAGACACCTGAGCCGGCTCCGGCCGCCCCGTCTGAAGCGGCCGCGCCGCAAGCGGCGGCAAGCTACAGCGATGGGGATATCTAGAAGTACGCCAGCGCTGTGGTCGCGGTGAACAAGGTGCAGGCCGACACAACCGTGGCAGAAGCCGACAAGCAGGCGAAGCTGCTAGAGGCGGTTGAGCAGAGCGGCCTCGATGCCCAGAAATTCAACGAGATCACCCAAGCGGTGCAGAACGACTCTGCCCTCCAGCAACGCGTTCAGGCCGCCGCGGCCGCCGCCCAGCCTCAATAGGCTACATCCGTAGCTCAGGCAGCAGGCCGTGAGGGCGCATCCCTCACGGCCTGACTTGTTTGTATCATCCTGCCTGAGCTCGCGCGCACGACGGATGAGAAGGCGACCCCTTTTGGGCGTCACTGGGCGCGGCGCCGCATGGCATTCGCGACCGGTCTCCAGAGCGAGATACCACAGGCGAATCCATTACGATCCGGGCCCAGACCGAAGCACCCGTGGCTTGCCGGGCTGCATTCTCGAAGACGGCACGATTGAGGACTTCAAACCCGATTTACGGCGACACGTTATCCCGTAGCTACCCGGCTGTAGCAAAACGCGCGCGTTCTTGCTCGACGCCCTGTCTTTGTTCGCAAGTCTTGGATAATTGCATTCGGTCGGCAGAATTTAATTGCTCACCGGCCCGCGTTTCGCCGACCTCCCTTTCCGAAAGGAGAGGAGGCCGTGTCCGCTACCAAGATCCTCTGGGGTCAGATCATCGCGGTCTTCGGCATCGTGCTTGTCGGAATCTGGTCGGCGACCCAATGGACCGCGGCTGCTTTGGGCTATCAACCCGAATTAGGCGCACCCTGGTTTATGTTGGGCGACTTGTCGGTCTATCCGCCGCCAGCGTTTTTTTGGTGGTGGTTCAGCTTCGACGCTTATGCGCCCCACGTCTTCGTGACAGGCGGCTACATCGCCGTCTCAGGCGGCTTCGCCGGAATCGTTGTCGCGATTGGGATGTCGGTCTGGCGTGCCCGAGAGGCCAAACAGGCCCAAACCTACGGCTCGGCGCGCTGGGCTAGCCTGAGCGAGGTGCAGAGCGCCGGGATGCTCAGGGACGACGGGGTTGTGCTCGGTAAGCTCGGCATCCGCTATCTGCGTCATGACGGCCCGGAACACGTGCTTTGCTTCGCTCCCACGCGTTCAGGCAAGGGCGTGGGGCTGGTGGTGCCGACACTTCTGGTCTGGCAAGGCTCGGCGATCGTTCATGACATCAAGGGTGAGAACTGGACGCTGACCGCGGGCTTCCGGTCGAAGTTCAGCCGAGTGCTGCTGTTCGACCCCACCAATGCAGCTTCAGCCGCCTACAACCCGTTGCTGGAGGTGCGCCGTGGCGAATGGGAGGTGCGGGATGTCCAGAACGTGGCCGATGTGCTGGTCGATCCTGAGGGTAGCCTCGAGAAGCGCAATCACTGGGAGAAGACGTCCCACGCGTTGCTTGTCGGCGCTATCCTTCATGTCCTCTACGCCGAGCCGGACAAAACACTGGCCGGCGTCGCGGCCTTCCTGTCCGATCCCCGCCGCACGATAGAGGCGACCCTTGCAGCGATGATGTCGACGCCGCACCTGGGCGAAGCCGGCGTCCATCCCGTCGTTGCCTCGGCCGCTCGGGAGCTGCTCAACAAGTCAGAGAACGAGCGCTCGGGCGACCGCCATGTCGTTCCTGGGGCTCTACCGCGATCCGGTCGTGGCCAAGGTCACGCGACGGTGCGACTGGCGCATAGAAGATCTGGTCTCGGCCAAGCAACCGACCACCCTCTACTTGGTCGTTCCGCCTTCCGACATCAGCCGTACCCGGCCGTTGATCCGCCTCATGCTCAACCAGATCGGCAGGCGCCTGACCGAGGAGTTGAACCCATCCGCCGATCGCCAGAAGGTGCTCATCATGTTCGATGAGTTCCCGACCGAGGGGCGGCTCGACTTCTTCGAAAGTTCCCTACCGTTCATGGCCGGCTACGGCCTTAAGTGCTTCCTGATCGCCCAGTCGCTGAACCAGATCGAGAAGGCCTATGGGCCGAACAACGCGATTGTCGACAACTGCCATGTGCGGGTCAGCTTCGCCACGAACGACGAAAGGACCGCGAAGCGGGTCTCTGACGCCCTCGGCACCGCTACCGAAATGCGGGCGATGAAGAACTATGCCGGCCATCGCCTATCGCCCTGGCTCGGCCATCTGATGGTGTCGCGTTCCGAGACCGCCAGACAGCTCCTCACCCCCGGCGAGATCATGCAACTCCCGCCCGACGACGAGATCGTCATGGTCGCGGGCGTGCCGCCGATCCGCGCGAAGAAGGCGCGCTACTTCGAGGATCGGCAGCTCGCCGAGCGCATCCTCGCGCCGCCCACCCTCAAATCGGCCGACCCCGGTTCGCTGCCGGTGGACGACTGGATGAACCTTCTGGCGCCCATCAAGGCGACCGGCTCGGCGACGCAGGGCGCACCGGCGCCCGAGCCCGCCGAAGCCGACTCCGACCGTGCCAACGCCGGTATCAGGCGCGAACCCGAACTGCCGCGGCACGAGGATATTGCCCCGCAGCCCCTCCGTCCGATGCGGGAGTTCAGCTTTGCCGATGATGGGGCGTCGGTCGCAGCCGCAGCACGGGCGCGCAAGGTGCAGGAGCGGATGCGCGGTAACGCGCGACAGGCTTCGCTCGATCCGGATGACGGGATCAAACTATGAATGCCAATCGCATCAAGCACACCTTCCGTCTGCCGCCAGACCTGTCGCGCCAACTTGCCGACTTCGCGGGACGCAAGCGAGTTTCACAAGCCTTCGTGGTCGAGACCGCTCTGGCCTCGTTCCTGTCGCCGGATGGAGTAGATCAATTGGAGGCGGCGCTGAGTCGGCGTCTGGACCGCCTCAGCCGGCAGGCCGACCTATTGGCCTGGCACGTGGAGGTCTCCAACGAAGCCTTGGCGCTGTTCATTCGCTTCTGGCTGACCAATAACGCCCCCCTGCCGGACACGGCGCTCGCAGCCGCCCAGGCGATGGGACGCGAGCGCTACGAGAGCTTCGTTGATGCTCTCAATCGCCGCATGGAGTTTGGTCCACGGCTAAAAGACGAAATTGCCCAGGACATTGAGGGCACGACACCGTAGCGGTTCGGCCAGATTTTTGACCGTCAGAGGCGCCAACGTCAAAATGACGTCGCGTTTCTTCAAAACTCAAATTTGACCCGCAAGGCGACCATCGCTCCGCGAGTCGAAACGTCGCTTAGTCTCTTCAAAGCAACGAATCCGTAGAGTTGCTTGATGCCTGCAAAGCCGCCGCGCCCCTGTCTTTCTACGCCACACTACGACATTCCGATTTACTCATTGAATACGCGGTATTGCTGCCCCTTTTAATCGTCCTCGTTCGCCAGACAGCAGTCGTCAGGCGCGTTCGAGGGAACCGATGTGACCGTCCATCCAATCCGATCCGAAGCCAGCACGCGCGGCGCAAAAATGCTGCGCACGGCGCTGGGCTCCTCGATCGCAGCCTGGCTGGAAGATCCCGTCGTCATCGAGGTGATGCTGAATCCGGACGGCCGGTTGTGGGTCGATCGGCTGGGCGAAGGCGTCACCGATACCGGCCAGATCCTCGCCGCTTCCGATGGCGAGCGGATCGTCCGTCTTGTCGCCCACCATGTGGGCATCGAGGCCCATGCGCGTAGCCCTCGGGTCTCGGCGGAACTTCCCGAAGGCGGCGAACGGTTCGAGGGCCTTTTGCCGCCCGTGGTCTCCGCGCCCGCCTTCGCGATCCGCAAGCCGGCCGTCGCGGTGTTCAGCCTGGAGGACTACGCGGCGGCCGAGATCATGTCGCAGACCCAGGCGGCTGCATTGCGCGATGCCGTCGCCGAGCGGCGCAACATCCTCGTCGCTGGCGGTACGGGCACTGGCAAGACCACGCTCGTAAACGCTCTACTGGCCGAGGTCGCTACGACCACCGATCGCGTCGTTCTGATCGAGGACACGCGCGAGCTGCAATGCGCCGCGCCCAATCTCGTGGCGATGCGAACCAAGGACGGCGTCGCCTCCCTGTCCGACCTGGTCCGTTCGTCCCTGCGGCTGCGCCCCGACCGTATCCCGATCGGCGAGGTTCGCGGGGCCGAGGCGCTCGATCTCCTCAAAGCCTGGGGCACCGGTCATCCCGGCGGCGTCGGCACCATCCACGCCGGCAGCGCCATCGGCGCGCTGCGCCGGATGGAACAGCTCATCCAGGAAGCTGTCGTCACCGTCCCTCGCGCACTTATCGGCGAGACCATCGACCTGATCGCGGTGCTGGCCCGCGACGGCCACGGCCGCCGCCTCGCCGAACTGGCCAGCGTCGGTGGGCTCGGCCCCGACGGCGATTACCGCCTGACCTTCCTTCCAACCGAAAATTCAGGAGACCTGCCGTGAAGGCCACCAAGCGCCGTCTGTTCGGCGGAACCATGCTCGATCGGCTTGGTCACGCCGGCGTCACCATTGCGGGCCTGCTTTACGCTCTGCCGGCCCACGCCGCTGGATCGTCGATGCCGTGGGAAGCCCCGCTGGAGAGCATCCTCGAGTCGATCGAAGGGCCGGTGGCGAAGATCGTCGCCGTGATCATCATCATCGTCACGGGCCTGACGCTGGCGTTTGGCGACACTTCGGGTGGATCGCGCCGGCTGATCCAGATCGTGTTTGGCCTGTCGATCGCATTCGCCGCCTCGAGCTTCTTCCTGTCCTTCTTCAGCTTCGGCGGTGGAGTGCTGGTCTGATGGAGGCCAGCGAACCCGTCACGGGCTTCTTCGCCCCCGTCCATCGCGCGCTCACCGAGCCGATCCTGCTCGGCGGCGCCCCGCGGTCGCTCGCAATCGTCAATGGAACCTTGGCCGGCGCGGTCGGCCTTGGCCTGCGCCTATGGATCGCAGGGCTCGTCATCTGGGGCGTCGGCCATGCGCTGTCGGTCTGGGCGGCCAGGCGCGATGTCCAGTTCGTCGACGTCGCTCGGCGGCACCTTCGCTACCCGTCCTACCTGCGCGCGTGACGGACGAGAGAAGGAAGCCGCGCCATGATGAATCTTCGCGAATACCGCAAGACGCCTACCGGCCTTGCTGACTTCCTACCCTGGGCCGCTCTGATCGCTGAGGGTATCGTCCTTAATAAGGATGGCTCGTTCCAGCGGACGGCGAAGTTCCGGGGCCCCGATCTCGATAGTGCGACCCCCGCCGAGCTGGTCGCAACGACGAGCCGACTGAACAACGCTTTGCGGCGCTTGGGTTCGGGCTGGGCGATCTTCGTCGAAGCGCAGCGCACACCCGCGCTGGACTATCCTGAGAGCGAATTCCCCGATCCTGTGTCGGCCCTGGTCGATATGGAGCGGCGCGAACAGTTTCGCGAAGAGGGAAGCCATTTCGAGAGCAGCTACTATCTGACTCTGCTGTGGATGCCGCCTGCCGAGGACGCCGCCCGCGCCGAAGGCTGGCTTTACGAAGGCCGTACCTCGCAGGGCGTCAATCCCTGGGAGTTGCTAAACAGCTTCACTGATCGAACCGGCCGCGTGCTGCAATTGGTCGAGGGCTTCGTGCCCGAGGTCCGCTGGCTCGATGACAGCGAGACCCTGACCTATCTGCACAGCACGATTTCAACCCGGCGTCAGCGCGTCCGCGTTCCAGAGACACCGATGCACCTCGATGCATTGCTGGTCGACGAACCCCTAGTTGGCGGTCTCGAACCCCGCCTCGGCGACCATCATCTCCGGGCCCTCACGATCATCGGATTCCCGAGCGTCACCTTTCCTGGGATTCTCGACGAACTGAACCGGCTGGCCTTCGAATACCGCTGGTCCACCCGTGCGATCATGCTCGACAAGACCGACGCGACGAAGCTGCTGACCCGCATCCGTCGCCAGTGGTTCGCTAAGCGGAAGTCAGTCGCGGCGATCCTCAAGGAAGTGATGACCAACGAGGTGAGCACGCTGCTCGACAGCGACGCCTCTAACAAGGCCGCCGACGCTGATATCGCCCTGCAGGAGCTGGGCGCCGACTATGCCGGCATGGCCTATGTCACCGCCACGGTGACGGTGTGGGATCGCGACCCGGCTATTGCCGCC